>JAEYPG010000560.1 GCA_023410975.1 Pseudomonadota bacterium | reverse complement strand
CGTTCGCCCTGAGCTTGTCGAAGGGCCTGTTGGCCGGTTGTGCCAGGGGCTTCGACAAGCTCAGCCCGAACGGGTTTTCTTTCAGTACCAATGAAGAACTGGAATCACTCCAGCCGGGCGCCCGTCGCCTGGACCACCGGCTCCCACTTCTTCATCTCGTTGCGGATGTAGGCGTTGTACTCGTCCGGGCCCGTGGCCAAGGGTTCCTGGCCGATGCTCTGGATGCGCTCGGCGACCTCGGGCAGCTTCATCACCGCGGCGAAGTCCTCGCGGATGCGGCTCACCAGTGCCGGCGGCGTGCCGCTGCGCGCAACAAGACCGAAAACGCCGGAGAAGTCATAACCCGGCGCAACGCTGGAGAACAGCGGCACGCCGGGCGTCAGCTCAGCCGGGGTGGCACCGAGCGTGCCGATCAGCTTGAGCTTGCCGCTCTTGACGTGTTCCAGCGTGCTTTGCAGCACCGGGTCCACCATCAACAGCGTATGTCCGCCGATCAAATCGTTGATGGCCTGCGCGCTGCCCTTGTAGGGCACGTACTGCATCTTCACGCCTGTCTTCATCTCCAGCAGCGCCATGCCGAGGTAGCTTTGCGTGGTTGCAGAAGCGTAGGCCACCTTGCCAGGATTGCGCTTGGCCAGCGCTATCAATTCGGCCGGCGTGTTCGCCGGCAGCGACGGGTGCGCGTACAGCGCCATGTGGAATCGGGTCAGTGCCATGACCCCGGTCAGGTCCTTGAGCGTGTCGTAGGGCAGCTTGCTGGACAGCAGTGGATTGGTGACGTGTGAACCGGTCACGATGCCCAGCACGTGGCCGTCAGGCTTCGATTTGGCCACCACATCAGTACCGAGGGCGGTATTCGCCCCCGGTCGGTTTTCCACCAGCACCGGCTGTTTCCAGCGCTCGCCCAGCTTGTCGCCCATCAGGCGGGCAAGCGCATCGGTGGCACCGCCTGGCGGAAACGGCACGATCAGGCGCACCGGCCTGTCAGGAAAGGCCTGGGCCCACGCAGGCGCTGCGGCGGCGAAGCTGGTCGCGGCGATGGCCACGGCAAACAGGCGCTGGATCGGATTCATGCAATGTCTCCTGAACGTCATGGCATCCGGGCGTCACTCGAACCGGATGTGGTTGTCCTTCACGATCCGGTTGAAGCTGTCGTACTGCTCCTTGAAGAACGCGGCGAACTCGGGCGCCCCCATGCCGTAGCCCTCGAAGCCCTGCGCTGCGAGCTGCTCCTTCACGTCGCTGCGCTTGAGCGCGGCCTGCAGTTCGCCGTTGAGCTTCGCAACGATTTCCGGCGGCATGCCGGCAGGGCCGAAGACGCCCGCCCAAGCCCGGATGGTGAGCTCGCCCAGGCCGGCCTCGGCTGCAGTGGCCACATCAGGCAGCAGCGGGCTGCGTTGCGGCTGCAGGGTGAGCAGCGCCTTCGCGCGGCCGTCCTTCACGAAGGCTGGCGCCGAGGTGCCCGTGGTCCAGATCATGTGGACATGGCCGCCGACCAGATCCGTCAATGCCGGCACGTCGCCCTTGTAGCGCACGTACACGGCCTTGCGCGGCCCGAGCAGCTGGATCATGGCCAGCTGCGCCGCACTGTTGCTGAAGGCGGCGTTGTACCGGTCGGGACGCGCGGCCACCTCATCCAGCAGCGCCTTGACGTGGTCAGCTTTCAGTGCCGGGCTGGTGACGAGGAACATCGAGAACTGCCCCGCCGAGCTGATGGGCGTGAAGGCCTTGAACGGGTCGTACGGCGGTTTGGCGCGTGTAGAAGGCACCTGGACCAAGGCCGTGTTCGTGCCCCACAGCAAGGTGTGGCCGTCGGGTGCTGCGCGCTGCACCTCTTGCGCGGCCAGGATGCCGTCGGCACCGGGCTTGTTCTCCACGATCACCTGCTGGCCCAGTTGGCGCCCCAGTGCCTGCGCAATCACGCGTGCAATGCTGTCGGCCGCGCCGCCAGGCGCAAAGCCCACCACCAGGCGCACGGGGCGGCCCGCCGTGCCCTGGCTCCACGCGCTGGCAGCCAAGGCGCTGGCCGGGAGCGCAAGAACGGTTCGACGTCTCAACATGGGTCTCACTCCACAAGGTGATCAACACAGGACGAGTCCTGGCCTGCCCGCGCAAGCGGGCAGGGCATGCTCTCGTTCGGTACGGGCTCGGGGCCGCGGGCGCTACTTCGTCTCGCGCACCAGCACCGCGCCCTGGGACAGGGGCCCGACGTTGCGGCGGTAGATCTGCAGCCAGCCGCGGTCGAACACCGGCGTGGGCGGCTGCCATTGGGCACGGCGCTGTGCCAGTTCGGCATCGCTCAGGTCCACATCGACGCGGCGCGTGTCGAGGTCGATCGTGATGGCGTCGCCGTCACGCACCAGCGCCAGCGGTCCGCCCAGTGCGGCCTCGGGCGCTACCTCGGCTACGACGAGTCCCTTGCAGACCAGGCCCGAGAGGTGGCCGTCGGTGAGCATCGCGACCTGGTCGCCCAGGCCCTTGCCGTCGATGCCGAACACGACACGCGACGCGCCGCCGCCCATCGCGGGGCCGCCGCAAGCGCCGGCGCCGCGCATGACGATCACCTGACCGGGGCGCACGCGGCCATCGTTCATCGCCGCCAGTGCCTCGTCCGAGGTCGAGAAGCAGATTGCCGGACCGCTGAAGCGGCGCACCTTGCGCTCGACGATGCCGGGCTTGCTCAGCGCCGCCTCGGGCGCAAGGTTGCCGCGCAGCAGCACGACCGCGGGGCGCGGCGCCACCGGCCGGCTGGCCGGGCGGATGACTTCCTCGTCCCGCACCTGGAAGGCGCCGAGGTTGTCGGCCACCGTTGCGCCGGAAACCGTCAGCGCGGTGGTGTCCATCAGCGCGCCGAGCTGCTTCATGACGCCGCGGCAGCCGCCGGCGTCCTCGAACTCCTCGATGAAGCGCTCGCCGATCGGACGGATGCCGGCAACGACCGGCGTCTCGGGCCCGAAGCGCTCGAACATCGCATAGACGTCGATGCTGGTGCCCGCCTCGGTGGCCACCGCCTGCAGGTGCTTGACCGCGTTGAGCGAGCCGCCGATGGCCAGCACCGCCTTCACCGCGTTGGCGAATGCACCCTCGCTCAGGATGTCGCGCGGCTTGAGGTCGTCCCACACCATCTGCACGATGCGCGCGCCGGCCGCCTTCGCGTCATCGAACATCTTGCCGGACAGGGCGCGCACCGGCGCGCTGCCGGGCAGCGCCAGGCCCAGCGCCTCGCAGGCGACGTGCATCGTGTTGGCCGTGCCCAGGCCCGAGCACACGCCGGGGGAGCGGATGGCGCAGCGGCTCATCTCCACCACCTCTTCAGCCGGCTTGTTGGCCGTGACGACGTGCATGGAGTGGATGAACACCTCCTCGATGTCCACGTGCGCGCCCTTGTACTCGCCGCTGGCCTGGTAGCCGCAGGGCACCAGGATGGTCGGCACGTTCAGGCGCGCCGCGGCCATCAGTTGCCCCGGCACCGTCTTGTCGCAGGAGGTCAGGCACACCATGCCGTCGAGCTGGGCGCCTTCCACGGCGACCTCGATGTCGTTGGTGACGAGGTCGCGCGCGGCGAGCATGTAGGCGCCCCGCGCGCCCGCGCCGGTGACGAAGTCGCTCGGCGCCGCGGTCCGGATCTCGAAGGGCACACCGCCGGCGGCGCGGATCGCCTCCTTCACCACCTTGGCGACCTGGTCGAGGTGGCTGTAGCAGGCCGCCAGCTCGGAGCTGGAATTGACGACCGCGATCTTGGGCTTCTCGCAGTCCTCTTCGGGAATGCCCATCGCCTGCCACTGCGCATTGCGCACGGCCCACAGGTAGGAGCCGCGAGGGAAGTTGCTGCGCAGCTTGCGCTTGGGGTTCTGGTCACTCATCGGTGGATCGCCTCGTCACTTCGACGATGCCGCGCTCGGCATCTACACGCACCCAGTCGCCGGTGCGGATCACTTGCAGCGGGTCCTGGTCGAAACCGGTCAGCGCCGGCGCGCGCGTCACCACGGCGCCGAGCGCGATCTTGGTCGTCATCTCGTTGAACAGCATGGCTGCCGGCGCAGTGCCCATCAGCCGCGTCATGTGGAACTGGTTGGACCAGCCCGACGAGCCCTTGGCGCCTGGAAACACCAGCACCTTGCCGGCAAAGCTCACGCCGCGCAGCGGGTGGCGCGTCTCGATGATGCTGCCCGTGCGCGGGTCGATGCCGCCCCAGCCCGAGATGCGCTCGGTGGTGACCAGCGCCTCGCCCTCGACGATGCCTCCGACCACTTTGCGGCCGTGCAGCACGATGGTGCTGGTTCCCGTCGTCGTGCTCATGCCAGCCTCCCGTTCCAGCGGCCGGTGCAGGCCGCGTCGATGCAATCGGCGGTGGTGCCGAACCAGGCCTGCACGCCCATGATCGCGGGCAGGTAGTGCGCGTGCTTGGCCGAGTCGAGCGCGGCCACCTTGGTGCCTTGCGGCATGGCACGGCTCATGGCCGAGCAGGTGTCGCTCATCAGGTGCCCGCCGGCCTCCTCGATGATCCTGGTGTAGCCGTTCTGGTCGGCCAGTGCCTTGATGGCACGCGGGGTGAAGATCCACAGGCTGCTGTTGTCGTGCACCTTGCGGCCTTGCAGCAGCTGGCACGCTTCCCAGATCTGCTCGATGCTGTAGTGGGGGCAGCCCAGCATCACGTAGTCCACTTCGCGGTCGCGCGCCGTGCTGTTGAGCTTGTCCCAGGTCGCGCGCCGCTCGGCCTCGCCGAATCGCAGCCGCTGCACGGGCCGGTTGCCGCCGAAGGCTTCCTCCACCGTCGGCGCCTCGGGCGTGACACCGACCAGGTGGTACATCTCCACACCGCCGGAGGAGGAGGCCGCCGCGCCGAAATGCTTGAGCCGCTGCAGGTTGGGCGCCTGCAAGAACCGGCCGCCGCGCGCCGCCACCACCGGCACGCGCTCCTGCACCAGCTCGCCCATCCAGTAGCCCAGCAGGCCCCACTCGAAGGTGGATTCGAGGTCGATGTCGAGCTCGACCAGGTGCGTGCCCCGCCGGTTCTCGTCGAGGTGGTAGCCCCAGTACGGAATCTTGCCCGTGAGCATGGCGGCGCCCGTGCTCTCGCGGCCTTCGGTGTTGGTGCGCCCGCCCAGCACCGAGTTGCTGTACACGACCGCTGACGACTCCATCCAGGCGCAGTGCTCGCCGCGGGTGGGCACGTTGCCCACCTGGTACGGCGTGCAGGTGTTGCCCAGCTGCACGCCGCGCCCGGCGGTGAAGGCCTCGCCCTTGCGGTAGAACTGCACCACCTCCTCGGCGATGCCCATGCGCTGCGCCTCGTTCGGGTCGAAGCCCAGCTGCAGGTGGGTGCTGTACACCTTGACCGGCGGCACTTCGACCACGGTATCGCTGTCGAGGTTGAACTCGGAGAACACCGCGTCCATGCCGCCCTTCTGCAGCGCAAAGTCGCGCATGAAGGGCGTGCTGGCGCTGACGGTGCCGCACACGTTGCGGGTGTCCACCAGCCGCTCGGCGCCCAGCGCGTCGCCGTAGCGCACCAGCAGGTCCATCGCCTTGCTCACGGCCGCGCCGTCGCGGCCGTCGAGCATTGCCTTTTCGTCGTCGTTGAGTCGCATGGAGTGGTCAGGATCGTGGGGGCGGCACGCTGCCGCCGATGTCGGCCGCCAGCACCCGTGCCAGCTCGATCAGCCCTGGCGCGACGCTGTCGCGCAGGACCGGCTCGGTGAACACGAACGCGGGGCCGCCGCAGTTGAGCGCCATCACCTCGCCGTTGGGGCCGATCAGCGGCACCGATACCGAGTTGATTTCGCGATGGAATTCGCCCGCCGAGCTGCAGTAGCCCAGCCGCGCGGCTTCGTCGAGCGCGCGCCGAAGCCCGCCCTCCAGGGAGGGCCAGTCGCTGCCGCGCGCCAGCCGCAGCGACTCGACCAGCGCCTCGCGCTCGCGCGCCGGCAGGGCCGAGAGGTAGGCGCGCCCGAGCGCGGAGTTGGCCATGGGTGCGCGCGAACCCACGTCCAGGCGCGCGGTGAGCATGGTCGAGCGCGGCCGGCAGGCCTCGATCAGCACCATGTCTAGCCCATCGGGCACCGCCAGGTAGACCGCGCCGCCCACGGCCTCGGCCAGGGCCTGCATGCGCGGGCGCGCCACCGCGCGCACGTCCAGGCCGGAGAGGAACACGCGCGCCAGCGACACCACGCCCGGGCCCAGCATGAAGCGCTCGCCACCAGGCTCCTGGGTCATGAAGCCCAGGGTGACCAGCGTGGTCGCCAGCCGCGTGACGGTCGGGCGCGGGATGCCGGTGAGGCGCGCCAGCTCGGTGGGCGTGAGCTGGCGATGCTGCTCGTCGAAGCAGCGCAGCACGGCGATGCCGCGCTCCAGCGCACTGACGGTGTCGGGACGCTGGGCCTGTTGGTTGTTTTGCGGTTCGTCTTGTTCAGCCATGGTGAAAGTCCGCGGCCGCACCCTTGCGGCCTCACCCGGCACTGTAGGACTGCGCATGGCGCCAACGCGTCGGCGCCTCAGGCCACCGTGGCGGTGGCGTCCGCGGTGCGCAGGAAGACACCCTGCCTGACCAACGCCCGCTGCAGCGAGGCGATGTCCACGGCGCGCGGCTGCACGCCCTGGGCCACGGCCAGCGCGGCGGCCGCGCCGGCGGCCTGGCCGGTGATCCAGCACTGCGGAATCTCGCGCATGAAGCCGTGCGAGTTCTTGTCGCACGAGAGGTGGCGGCCGCAGGCCAGC
Source organism: Pseudomonadota bacterium (assembly GCA_023410975.1). Classification (GTDB taxonomy): domain Bacteria; phylum Pseudomonadota; class Gammaproteobacteria; order Burkholderiales; family Burkholderiaceae_C; genus Azohydromonas. The sequence goes on along the minus strand of JAEYPG010000560.1, from coordinate 4,989 downwards.
AGGCCATCGACGCGCTCCGGCACCAGCGCGCCGTAGGGAATGGAGATGTTGGGGAACTTGGGCGACACCGCCGGCGTCACGCCCACCTCGTCGGGCAGCGCGATGCCGTCGGGCCACTGCGTGCGCCGCACGGCCCCGACGCCGCGCAGCCGGCGCGCATGGCGCACGCCGATCTGCGGCGCGCTCTGCAGCAGGTACGCGCTCTCGAAGCCCGGCGCATGTGCGCGGAAGTACTCCAGGTGGGCCGCCATCGCCCGGTGCGACTTCACCTCGACCTCGGTCAGGTCGTCCACGTCCAGTGCCGAGTAGCCCGACTGGCGCGGTCCCATGAACAGCGCGATGTCGTTGCGCCAGGACACGAAGGGACGCTCGAACAGGCCCAGCGAGTCGCGTCCGCCCTGCATGAACGCGGCGTGCCGCTCGGGCTCGCCGCTCTTGAAGTCGATCCAGCGCTTCATGTCCACGCCGCCGAACAGCCACGACGTGTTCATGCAGTGGTGAACGTCGGCCTCCTCGATGTCGTTCTCGTAGGCGGCGCCGGCGCGGGCAAACATGTCGCCGTCGCCCGTGGCGTCCACCACCACCTTCGCGAGGATCGCCATGCGGCCTTCCTTGCTCTCGAAAGCGACGCCCTTGACCGCGTCGCCCTCGACGATCGGCTCCGCCGCCCAGGAGTGGTAGACCAGCTGGACCTTGCGCTCCAGCACGATGTCCTGGCTCAGCAGCTTCAGCCGCTCCGGGTCGATCGTGGGCGACCAGGTCACGACGCCATGGTAGGCCGCGGTGCGGTTGCTCCAATACGCGGTCTTGGCCGGGTCGCGCGAGCCCCACTCGGCACGCGACGGTCCGGCCACCGCGTCGGCGGGCAGCCGGTCGAACAGTTCCTCGGCGAAGCCACGGATGACCAGATCGCCGGACCAGTCGGTCATGCGGTCGATCCAGATCACGAGACCGCCGGTGGAGAGGCCGCCCAGGTGGTTGTAGCGCTCCAGCAGCACCACGTCGGCGCCTTCCTTGGCGGCCGCGGCCGCGGCCGCCGTGCCCGACGGGCCGCCACCAACCACCAGCACGTCGCAGCGCCGGTACACCTTGACGTCGCGGGCGGCCTCGCGCCAGGTGCCCAGGTCGGGCCGCTGGCGGCGCGTCTCGCGTTCGAAGATGTCCGACTGCAGGATCCGCTCGTCGGTGCGGGTGATGGTCTTCATGGGGGTCGAAACTCCTGTCGTGTTGCCAAAATTTTGGACGCCAAGACCAAAAAAATCAATTTTCAGGTTTGAATCAACCTTGCTTCTTGCAGGGATGCTTGCCAATGTCTTGAGAAAAACGGTCGTTGCGTCCAAAGTTTCGCAAACACTACCGGAGACAAGATGATTCGCAGATCGTTGCTGTGCGCCGCTGCCGTGGGCTGCGCCCTGGGCCCGGCGCTGGCCTGGGCACAGGGCGGCTTCCCCACCAAGCCTGTGACGCTGGTGGTGCCCAACGCGCCCGGCGGCGCGGTGGACATCCTGGCGCGGCTGCTGGAGAAGCAACTCAACGCCATCTGGAAGCAGCCGGTGCTGGTCGTCTACAAGGCCGGTGCGGGCACGGTGCTGGGCACCGACTTCGCTGCCAAGGCGGCGCCGGACGGCCACACCATCGGACTGGTGGTGACCTCGCATGTCATCAATCCCAGCCTGCGCAAGAACCTGCCCTACGACACGCTCAAGGACCTGACCGGCGTGTCGATGCTGGCCACCTCGCCGGTGGTGCTGGCGGCCTCGCCCAGTCTCCCGGCGGGCAATCTCAAGGAATTGATCGCGCTGGCGAAGAAGCAGCCGGGCAAGCTCACCTACGCTTCACCCGGCAGCGGCAGCTCGATGCACCTGGCGGGCGAGTTGCTCAAGACCAGTGCCGGCCTGGACATGCTGCACGCGCCGTACAAGGGCTCCGGCGGCGCCTACCCGGACGTGTTCGCCGGCCGCGTGGACCTGCTGTTCGATCCGCTGTTCTCGTCGCTGCCCCACATCAAGGCGGGCAAGATGAAGCCCATTGCCGTGCTGAGCCCCAAGCGCGAAGCCATCGCACCCGATATTCCGGCCGCCGCCGAGACCTTGCCAGGCTTCGTGGTGCAGAGCGTGTTCGGCGCGGTAGTGGCCAGCGGCACGCCGCCGGAGATCGTGAACCAGCTCAGTGCCGACCTCGCCCGCGCGCTGCAATCGCCCGAGATGAAGGCCCGCATGGCCGACATCGCGTTGACGCCGGTGGGCAACAAGCCCGAGGAGTTCAACGCCTACATCCGGACCGAGATCGACCGCTGGGCCAAGGTCGTCAAGGCCTCGGGCGCCACCGCCGACTGAACCTCAAAACCCGCCGACGGACACCGCCATGAACAGATTCGCAGCCGCACGACGCGGCCTGCTCGCCGCCGCATGCCTGCTTCCGCTGTGGGCCGCCGCGCAGCCCGGGGCCTGGCCCGCCAAGCCGGTCAAGCTGATCGTGCCGTTCGCCCCGGGCGGCCCCACCGACATCGTGGCCCGGCTGCTGGCCGAGCGGCTGCAGGCGCAGTGGGGACAGCCCGTGGTCGTGGACTACAAGCCGGGCGCCGGCACGATGCTGGGCACCGACTTCGTGGCCAAGTCAGCGCCCGACGGCTACACGTTGGGCATGGCGATCACGGCGCACATGATCAACCCGGCCCTGCAGCCCAAGCTGCCCTACGACACGACGAAGGATCTCGTGGGGGTGGCCCAGGTGTCGCAGGCCCACTTCGGGTTGTTCGCGCACCCTTCGCTGCCCGTGAGCAACGTGGCGGAGCTGATCGCGTATGCGAAGAGGAACCCGGGCAAGCTCAGCTATGCCACCCCAGGCATGGGCACCGGCACGCACCTGGCCGGCGAGATGCTCAACCACATGGCCGGCATCGACATGGTGCATGTGCCCTACAAGGGCAGCGCCGCGGCGCAGCAGGACGTGCTTGGCGGCCGGGTGCCGCTGCTGTTCGACGTGCTGTTCTCGTCCATGCCCTTCGTCAAGGACGGGAAGCTCAAGGTGATCGCGCTGTCGAGCCCCAAGCGGGCGCAGGCCAATCCCGACATCCCGCTGGTGGCCGAGACGGTGCCGGGGTTCAGCGCCATGAGCTTCATCGGCGTCATCGCGCCGGCCGGCGTGCCGCGGCCGCTGCTCAGCCAGATCAGCGCCGACATTGGCAAGGCGGTGCGCTCGCGCGAGCTGTCGGGGCGCATGGTGGAGCTTGGCATGGAGCCCGTGGGCTCCACGCCCGAGGCCTACGACGCCGTGATCAGGTCCGAGATCGACAAGTGGAGCCGCGTCGTCAAGGCGGCCAACATCAAACCCGAGTGAAGGAGACTCCGATGACCCTGCAACTGAAGCCCATGTTGCCCTTCGCCGCCGAGGCCAGCGGCATTGACCTGGCGCAAGCGCTCACGCCCGAGCAGGTGCGCGAGATCGAGCACGCCATGGACACGCACGCGGTGCTCGTGTTCCACGGGCAGCCCTTGACGCAGGACCAGCAGATTGCCTTCGCCAAGCGCTTCGGTCCCCTGGACCTCGGGCTGCGCAAGGTCAAGGGCGGTCCGCACCGGTTCAAGTACGCCGAGCTCGCGGACATCTCCAACGTCACGGCCGAGGGCGAAGTGGCCGGCCGCGAGCACGCCAAGATCGTCGGCAACATCGCCAACCAGCTCTGGCACAGCGACAGCTCCTTCCAGCGCCCGCGCGCCAAGTATTCGATGCTGTCCTGCGGCATCACGCCCAGCTTCGGCGGCCAGACCCAGTTCGCCGACCTGCGCATGGCCTATGACGCGCTGCCGGGCTGGCTCAAGCAGAAGATCGACAAGCTGCAGGCGGTGCATTACGCGCTGCACTCGCGCTTCCTGCTGGGCGACACCAACTACACCGAGGAGCAGCGCAACGCGATCCCGCCGGCGGTGTGGCCGCTGGTGCAGACCGACCCGCGCTCGGGCCGCAAGATCCTTTTCGTCGGCATCCACTGCTGCGAGATCGTCGGCATGACCAAAGCCGAGGGCCGCATGCTGATCATGGACCTGCTGGAACACGCCACGCAGCGTGAGTTCGTCTACACGCACGAGTGGACGCCCGGCGACCTGGTGATGTGGGACAACACCGCCACCGTGCACCGTGGCCGCTGGTACGACTTCTCGGAGCGGCGGGAACTGCGGCGCGCGACCACCGAGGAGGTCGTCCTGTCGCCCGAGGCCGTCGCCGCCTGAGCCCGACGCGACGCCGGCCGCGCCATCGCTGACCTGCGCCGGCACGCCCTCAGCGCCTAACCCAACCCCAGCCGCCCTGCATGCGGTGGCTGCGGCGCAGCACTGCCCGGCCCCTGGGGCCAGTGCTCCAGATCGAACCGAAACCAATCAACTCACCACCGGGAGACAACCTGATGAAATACCCCGCCATGGCCGCCGCGCTGCTGGCTTGTGTTGGCAGCGCCGTTGCGCAGTCCAACGTCACGCTCTATGGCGTGGCCGACGTCTATGCCGAATCCACCCGCATCTCCGGCCGCGGCTCGCTGGCGCGGCTGGGCAGCGGTGGCCTCACGGCTTCGCGCTGGGGCATGCGGGCCATCGAGGACCTGGGCGGCGGCCTGAAGGCCACGGCGGTGCTGGAAAGCGGCATCGCACTCGACAACGGCAGCTCGCTGCAGGGCGGGCGGCTGTTCGGCCGCCAGGCCTACGTGAGCCTGACCTCGGCCAGCCTGGGCGAGGTCAGGCTGGGCCGGCAGTATTCGCCGCTGCACTACTCGCTGCTCTTCAGCGACGTGGATGCCTTCGCCGTGTTCTCGCCCATCTTTGCGATGTACCTCTCCAACGGCGAGCAGAGCCGCCAGGACAACCAGGTCAGCTACTGGACGCCGAACTTCAGTGGCTTCTCCGGCATGGTGGCCGTGGCGGCCGGGGAGCGCGCGGCCGTTGCCCCCGGCGCTGCCACGCCCTGGATCCCAGCCGCCGGCACGATGAAGCGCAACGT
>JAEYPG010000673.1 GCA_023410975.1 Pseudomonadota bacterium | reverse complement strand
GCGCTGGACTTGCCGGCGCCGGCCGATGCCGCCGACGCCCCCATACCCGCCACCGCCTGAACCGACAGCCGACCGCCATGAGCTTTTTCGTCCAACTCCTGGAACAGACCGATGCCGCGCGCCGCTCGCTGCTGGAGGTGCCCATCATCCAGGGCTGCCTGCACGGCGAGGTTTCCCTCCCGAGCTACCAGGCCTTTCTGCGCGAGGCCTACCACCACGTGCGCCACACCGTGCCCCTGCTGAAGGCCACGCGCGCGGCGCTGCCGCTGCGGCACGACTGGCTGCGCGGTCCGTTGGACGAGTACATCGAGGAAGAGACCGGCCACGACGAGTGGATCCTGAACGACATCACGGCCTGCGGCGGCGACGCCGAGGCGGTGCGCCATGGCGTCCCGGGCCATGCCACCGAGGTGATGGTGGCCTATGCCTACGACACCATCGCGCGCGTCAACCCGCTGGGCTTCTTCGGCATGGTGCACGTGCTCGAAGGCACCAGCGTGGCGCTGGCGCTGCGCGCGGCCGACGCCATCCAGCTGCGGCTGCAGCTGCCCGACGCCGCCTTCAGCTACCTGCGCTCCCACGGCACGCTGGACCAGGAACACACCGCCCACTTCGCGCGGCTGATGGACCGCATCGAGGATCCGCGCGACCAAGCCGCCATCGTTCACGCGGCGCGCGCCTTCTTCCGCCTCTACGGCGAGGTCTTCCGCAGCCTGCCGCTGCCCGCCGTCGCGGAGGCGGCATGAAAGCGATTGAAGCCCGGGTGCTGCTGACCGGTGCCAGCGGCGGCATCGGCCAGGCCATGGCGCGCACGCTGCTGCGCTCCGGCGCCGCGGTGATGGGCGTCGGCCGCTCCGCCACACCGACGCTGCCCGAGGGCACCGCGTGGGTGCAGGCCGACCTGGCGCGGGAGGACGGCATTGCCGCCGTGGCCCGGGCCGCGTTGCAGTGGCAGCCCAACGTCGTGGTGCACGCCGCGGGCGTGCCGGGCTTCGGGGTCCTGGCCGGGATGCCGCTGTCGCGCATGGACGAGGTGCTGGACTTGAACCTGCTCGCGCCCATGCGGCTGACGCAGGCGCTGCTGCCGCAGCTGCTGGGCCAGCGGCACGCGCAACTCGTCTTTGTCGGCTCCGCGCTCGGACGCATCGGCCTGCCGGGCTTCTCGGTTTACGGCGCCAGCAAGGCCGGCCTGCACGGCTTCGCCGAGGCCCTGCGGCGCGAGCTGGCCGACACGTCGGTGCGGGTGCAGATCCTGGGCCCGCGCAGCACGCGCACCGCCTTCAACGACGCCGAGGTCGAGGCCTACAACCGCGCCACCGGCACCGCCATGGACAGCCCCGAGGTGGTCGCCGCAGCGCTGCTGGCGCTCATCGAGAGCGAGGCCGCGGAACGCTTCATCGGCTTCCCCGAACGCCTGGCCGTGCGCCTGAACGGCGTGCTCGGCGCGCTGTTCGACAGCGCCTTCCGCCAGCACCGCCGCAGCCTGCAGGCGCCTCCTTCCCAACCGCTGTCCCAAAGAAAACCATCATGAACAAGAAGACCCTGGCGGGCCTGCTGGCCCTGTGCGGCGCCCTGCCCCTCCTGGCCATCGCCGCCCCGGTGGACGACGCCGTCACCGAGCTCCAACACGACTGGGAAGTGATCCGCTACCAGACCCCGGCCGCCGAGCGCGAAAAGCGCTTCGAGGCCCTGGCGGCCAAGGCGCACCAGGTCAGCGCGAGCTTCCCCGCCCGCAGCGAGCCGCTGGTGTGGGAAGGGATCATCGTCAGCTCCTGGGCCGGCGAGAAAGGCGGCCTGGGCGCCCTGTCCCTGGCCAAGCAGGCCAAGGCGCTGTACGAGCAATCGATCCAGATCGATGGCAACGCGCTCGATGGCTCGGCCTACAACAGCCTGGGCGTGCTCTATTACAAGGTGCCGGGCTGGCCGCTGGGTTTCGGCGACAAGGCCAAGGCCGGCGAACTGCTGCGCAAGGCGCTGACGGTCAATCCCCAGGGCATCGATCCGAACTTCTTCTACGCCGAGTACCTGGTGGAGACCAAGCACGCCGACGAGGCGGCGCCGTACCTGGAACGGGCGCTGCAGGCGCCGCCGCGGCCGGGCCGCCAGATCGCCGACACCGGCCGGCGCGAGGAAGCGCGCGCGCTGCTGGCCAGGGTCAAGGCGCCCTGACCAGCCGCGCCACCACGCCGCGGCCGTCCGCGCGCGTACCGTGCACCAGCGCCAGCCCGTGCAGTGCGGCGATGCGCCGCACGATCGACACGCCCAGGCCGCTGCCGCTCTCGGCCTGCCCGTCCAAGCGGTGGAAGCGCTCGCCCAGGTGCTCCAGCACCTGGGGCGGCAGCGGCGGGCCGTCGTTCTCCACGCGCAGCTGCGCAGCATCGAAGTACAGCGCCACCGTGGAGCCCTGCGGCGCGTAGCGCACGGCGTTGTCCAGCAGGTTGCGCAGCAGCACGGCCAGCAGGTCCGCGTCGCCCTGCAGCGGGAAGGCCGGCGTGCCCGCCGGCGGCCAGTGGCAGGCCAGCTCGATGTGGCGCCGCTCGGCCAGCGCCAGCACGTCGCCCATGGCCTGCTCGACGATCGGCTCCCACGCCACCGGTGCGATGCGCGGCAGCCGCTCGGTGGACTCCAGGCGCGACAGCGCCAGCATCTGCGTCACCAGCCGGTCCATGCGGTCCAGCCCGGCACCCAGGCGGGCCTGGGCCTGCTCACGCTCGGCCGGGTCGGCAGCGCGGCGCAGCACGTCCCACTGCGCGCGCAGCACCGCCAGCGGCGTGCGCAGCTCGTGCGCCGCATCGGCAGTGAAGCGCCGCTCCCGCGCCAGCGTGGCCTCCACGCGGCCGAACAGCCCGTTCATGGCCGCCAGCATCGGCTGCAGCTCGCGCGGCGCATGGTCCACGGGCACGGGCTGGAGGTCGTCGGCCTCGCGGGAAAGCAGCTCGGCCGTGAGACCGCGCACCGGTGCGAGCGCCTGCCGGATGCCCCAGACCATGGCGCCCAACAGCACCGGCAGCACCAGCAGCCAGGGCAGCAAGTGGCTGAAGACCAGGTTCCACACCACCTCGTCGCGCTCGTAGCTGCGCTGCCCGGCGGCAACCAGCCATTCCCCGTTCGGCGACTGCAGGTAGTACACGTCCCACGCGTCGCCATCGAGCATCAGCTCGACGAAGCCCACGGCATCGGGCCGGTAGGGCAGCTGTGTGCCTTCGCGGTCCACCAACTGCAGCTCGCCCCGGGCGTTCCAGACCGCGATGGCGGCGTCGCGCAGGTCGGCCTCGCCTGCAGGCCCGCCCTGGGCGGAAGACGGCGGCCCCACGGTATCGGTCTTGCGCAGCGTGGCCTGCACCTGGCGCGCGAGCCGGATGATGCTGGTGTCGAAGAACTCGTTGACCTCGTGCCGGGTGCGGTTGGCCGACACCAGCAGCGCGATGGCCCACGCCAGCGGCGCGCACAGCAGCAGCACCACCAGCAGCCGCCGCTGGAGGCTCACGCCAGGATCTCGGCCGCGCCGAGCGCGTAGCCCACGCCGTGCAACGTGCGCACCACGCCGGGATGGATCTTGCGGCGCAGGTTGTGCACGTGGACTTCCAGCGCGTTGCTCTCGGGCCCGGCATCGCCCCAGTCGTAGAGCTTCTCGCGCAGCTGCGCCTTGGACAGCACGCGCTGCGGGTGCATCAGCAGCACCTCCAGCAGCGCGAGCTCGCGGCCGGTGAGCTTCACCGGCGCGCCGCGCCAGAGCACCTGCCGCGTGGCCGGCGAATAGCTCAGCGCGCCGTGGGCCCACACTTCCTGGGTGCGGCCCGTGGCCCGGCGCAGCAGGGCGCGCAGCCGGGCCGCGAGCTCGTCGATCGAGATCGGCTTGATGAGATAGTCGTCGGCGCCGGCGTCCAGCCCGGCGATGCGCTGCTCGACGC
>JAEYPG010000375.1 GCA_023410975.1 Pseudomonadota bacterium | reverse complement strand
ATGAACTGACAGTAATCACGACGAGTTGGCTTCACAGAGGTCCTCGCACATGAATGGGGCTTCGATTTTACTCAGCCAAGAAACAGGATCAAAAAAATATTATGAAGTTTCTTTTGCGTAAGTCCTAAGGATATCCACCCATATTCCACTTCAGAATCCATCAACGGCCCCGCATAAATTCTAGTTACCAATACTAACAAGCGCTTCAGAAATCAAATAGCAAACATATGGCCGCGGACAGCAAAAAAACGGACATCCAGAAACAGGAGCTCACACCACGGTCATTCTCCATGCAAGAATCAGTTACCACATCCAGGAAGGCAATAAAGATGACATTCCCATTGGGCCGGCTTGTAACGGCGGACGCAATGGAGGCACCGAATGATGAATAGGGCCTTTTTTCTGGTACTGCCCAACGTGCACATGCTGGACCTGGCCGGCCCGCTGCAAATCATCACGACACTGGCCGAACTGGGCATCTCCGATCTCGGCATCCATTGCATCGGCCCGCAAACCGACGTAAAGGCGTTTCAGCGGGTGATGCTGGGCCAACTGGCGCCGTTGCCCGAGAAAATTGATTCGGAGGACGTCGTCTTCGTGATCGGCAGCAAGCTCGACGACAGCCTCATGTCCTCGCAAGCCTGGCTCGATACGGCCGCCTGGCTGAAAAACCAAGTGCTGAACCAGAAGAACCCGCCCTGTGTGGCCGGCATTTGCACCGGCACTTTCTTATTGGGCCAGGCCGGCTTGCTGGACGGACGGCTGTGCACCACCCACCACCAGTTCATGCAACAGTTGCGGCGCCTGCATCCGGCGGCGCAGGTGGTGGACAACCGGATTTGCGTGCAGGACGGCAAACTCTGGACTTCCGCCGGCGTGGCCTCGGGCATCGACCTGGCGCTGCAATTGATCGCACAATCCTTCGGCGACCACGTGGCGATCCAGGTTGCACGCGAGAACGTGGTGCATTTCCGCCGGTTCAGCAACGACCCGGAATTGGCCGTGAAATTCCGCTACCGTGCCCACGGCAACCAGCTCGTCCACACCATGCAGGACGAGATTTCCAACAACCTGTCCCGCGCCTGGACCTGCGAGGCCCTGGCGCGGAAATCCGGCTTCAGCAGCCGCCACCTGGCCCGTATTTTCAAGGCCGAGACGGGCATCACCATGAAGCGCTACCAGATGGAATTGCGCATGGACCTGGCGCGCCGGCTCATCACCGGCTCCACGCTCACGCTGGAGCGCATTGCCGAGCGCTGCGGCTTCAGCAGCATGCAGGCCTTCCGCTCCAACTGGAACAAGTGCGAAAGCATGCCGCCCTCGCAAATGCGGCAGGCGAGCCGTCAGCTGGAGATGGAATGAGTTGAACCCCGCATTTCGCGCGAATCTGCAAAGCGCGAAGTGCGGCACCAGCGTTTCACCCACACCCAGAAGAAACCGTTCGGGCTGAGCCTGTCGAAGCCCTTGCCATGCCCGCGTACCAGCGCCTGCCCTTCGACAAGCTCAGGGCGAACGGGATCTGTCTTCTCAGCCCAAGAATTCCTCTTCCTGTTCCCTCTGCCATGTCGCAATCCCTTTCACACGTCCGGCACATGCTGCCGGCACTGCTGGCCTGGCTGCTGTGCGGCGGCGCCAGCGCCCAGGACGACGCCGAGGCCCAGGCGCTGCAGGCGCTCATCGACCAGGTCCAGCCCAAGGCCGTGGCCTGGCGGCGCGACATCCACAGCCAGCCCGAGCTCTCCGGCCAGGAGGCGCGCACCGCGCGCCTGGTGGCGCAGCACTTGCGCGCGCTGGGCCTGGAGGTGCAGACCGGCGTGGGCGGGCACGGCGTGGTCGCGCTGCTCAAGGGGGCCCAGCCCGGGCGCGTGGTGGCGCTGCGCGCCGACATGGACGCGCTGCCCGTGGAGGAGGCCACGGGGCTGCCCTTTGCCTCGCGCACCAAGGGCCGCCACCAGGGCCAGCTGGTGCCGGTGGCACATGCCTGCGGCCATGACGGCCACACGGCACTGCTCATGGGCACGGCCGAGGTCCTGAGCCGCATGAAGGAGCGGCTGCGCGGCAGCGTGAAGTTCATCTTCCAGGGCGCCGAGGAGGGCATCCCCGAGGACCAGCCGGCCGCCACCGCCAGCTGGGGCGCCAGGGCCATGGTCGAGCAGGGCGTGCTCGACCACCCGAAAGTGGACGCGGTCTTCGGTCTGCACATCGCGCCCAGCCTGCCCGTGGGCACCGTGGGCTGGCGCAGCGGAGTGCTGATGGCCGGCGCCGACTCGATGCGCATCAGCGTCAAGGGCACGTCCGCGCACGGCGGCATGCCCTGGAACGGCGTGGACCCGGTCCCCGTGGCGGCGCAGATCGTCACCTCGCTGCAGACCATCGTCAGCCGCCAGCTCGACATCACGCAGGAACCTGCGGTGCTCACCATCGGCTCCATCCACGGCGGCAACCGCGACAACGTCATCCCGGAGTCGGTAGAGATGGCCGGGACGCTGCGCACCTTCGACGAGGGCATGCGCGCCGACGCCAAGCGCCGCATCGCGCGCACGGTCGAGGCTGTCGCCTCGGCCGCCGGTGCCAAGGCGAGCGTGCAGTTCGGTCCCACCGCCTACGCCGTGACCCACAACCAGCCCCAGCTGGTGGAAAGCGCCCTGCCCTCGCTGCGCCGTGCCACGGGCGGCAAGGTGGTGCAGTTGCCGCGCCTGAGCGCCTCGGAGGACTTCTCCGAGTTCCAGAAGGTGGTGCCGGGCTTCTATTTCATTCTTGGCGCCATGCCCGAAGGCAAGACGGCCGCCACGGCCGCACCCAACCACTCGCCCGGCTTCGACTTCGACGAGAAGGCGCTGGCCGTGGGCATGCGCGCGCTGGCGACGCTCGCGCTCGACCAGCTCGCCCACTGAGGCGTCGCCCAGGCGTGGGGGAGCCCATGATCTCGTAACAATGGGTGGCGGCTGTGGCCAAACAATGCGGGCTCCCTATCCGCTGTCTTGCCTGCCATGCCTGTTCGACATCAACAGCCCGCCGGCTCCCTGAATGCCTCGCTGCGACGGCACGTGCGCGAGCGCTTCGCCACCACCGTGCAGCTCACCCTTCCCAACCAGCGCGTGTTGCAGGGGCGGACCCTGGACATCAGCCTGGGCGGCATGCAGGTGGTGCTGCCGGAGAACCTGCCATTGCACGGCGAGTGCCGGCTGTCGCTCACCATCCCGGCCATTCCCATGGGCGCCAAGGTGATCACGGCCCGGGCGCAGGTGACCAGTATCGTGTGCAGTGGCCGAGAGCAGGGCTTCCTGGCCGGCCTGCGCTTCACCACGCTTCCCACCGCTTCTCGTGCCGCCCTGCTGCGCTACCTGCAGGCACGCGACATCAAGCAACACCTCCCGTCTGGCCACCCGCACAGCCTTGACGGCGACGCCAGCCACGGTCACGACGGCTTCGCCGCATTCGACTCGCTGATCCACAAGCACTGAACCGGCCTCCAGTGCGGCACCGTTCACGGTAGGCGGCGCCCATGGCCAACACGCGGAAGCAACAATGCATGCAGGCACGCATTGGTCGTGACGGTCGAGTGCCAGGAATTGTTTTGAGATGAATGGGTTTATCAGCAATAAGGACCACAAAGCACCCTTGCGCGAGTTCCGCGAGCATGCGCGCGGGCGCCTCGTCTGCACCGTGCACGTGCTGCTTCCGGGCCGCCGCATCGTCGAGGCCCGTGCGGCGGACATCAGCGTCGGCGGCTTGCGGCTGCTGGTGCCGGCCAACCTGCCGTTGCAGTCGGTGTGCAACATCCGGCTCGGCCTGCCTGGCCACCCGGACGGGGCCTACACCGTCATGGCACGGGCCCAGGTCATGAACGTCTTGTTCAGCGGCAAGGAGAACGGCTTCATGGTGGGCATGCGCTTCACCTCCATCTCCCACACCGCGATGGAGGCCATCGAGCAGTACCTGCGAGAAAGGCCCCGCTACGGCCGGCATGCCGGCGGCCCCATACACCGCCCGCAATCCGACGCCCGCCTCGAAGAAGCGGCCAACTGCCCCTGCTGAAACCCCGCCCCCGCCCTATTCGATCAAGTCGAAGGCCTGGGTCTCGACCTGCATGAAGGCGGCGGTGAAGCCCGCCAGCGCGGCGTAGAGCCTGGCCCGAGGTTGCGCCTGCACCGCCTCGCACAGCTTCTCCACCCAGGGCTGCACGTGGGCGCGGAAGAAGCGGCGCTGCTGCTCCAGGTTGCACAGCGCCACGTCGTCGCCGGCGATGAGGAAGCGCATCACCTCGAACACGCAGGCCACGTGGTCCTCGGTTTCGCCGCGCGAGGGATCGCGCTCCAGGCCCAGGCGCGCGAGGTCGTCGCGCAGCGCCACCAGCGGGCGCTCGTTGAGGAAGCCGGCCAGGTAGTACGAGCCGTAGAGGAAGACCTCCGGCTTGCCGATGCCCTCGAACAGCGCCACGTATTCCTCGCGCGCCGCCGCCACGCTGCTGGCGCGCATGGCGCCCACCAGCGCCTGCCACGGCGCCTCCAGGAAGCCGCCCGGCTGCGGCGCCTCGGTCACCGCGACCGCGAACTGTCTGAACAGCGCCTCGTCCGGCGGCGCCCACCACAGCCGCGCCAGCACGCCGTAGGTCTCGGCCCGCGCCAGTTCCTCGGCGTCGTCCATGGTGGACAGGCTCAGGGCCTGAAGTTCTCGGTCGCTCATTTGGATTTCTTCCGTTCGCCCTGAGCCTGTCGAAGGGCCTGCAGCCCAGCCGAGACGCAGGGCTTCGACAAGCTCAGCCCGAACGGGTTTCTTGGTAAGGAACGGGGACGGCGAATCACAGGTCCGTGATCCGCACTTCGCTCGGGTTGGAATAGATGTCGATGACGCGGCAGTCGCCGCACATCTTCAGCCGCTGCAGCGCCTCGCCCTGGAACATCGGGTGCCCCGCGAGGCGGCCAAGCATGGCCTCCACCGCCTGCAGCGTGCCGAAAGGCTTCCCACAGCGGATGCAGCCATAGGGTTGCGCCTCGTTGAGCACGCGGGCCTGCTTGCGCGCCTTGCCCTCCTCCGCCAGCAGGAGCCGCGGTTGCAGCGCGATGGCGTCCTCGGGGCAGGTGCTGGCGCACAGGCCGCACTGCACGCAGTTCTTCTCGATGAAGCGCAGCTGCGGCTTGTCGGGGTTGTCGGCCAGCGCGGCCGAGGGGCAGGCGCCCACGCAGCTCAGGCACAGCGTGCAGCGGCCCGTGTCCACGCTGATGCTGCCCAGCGGGCTGGCCGCGGGCAGCGCCACGCTCTCCGGCAGCGCCCGCGGCGCCTGCGCCAGCAGGTGCTCCAGCGCCAGCTCCAGCGTGGCGCGTTTTTCACTCTGCACCGCGTAGGCCGCGGGCAGCCGCACGGTATCGGCCGGCGACGCCCCGCGCAGCGTGGCATCCAGCGCGGCCAGGTCGCGTGCGTCGCGGGCCTCGACCAGCTGCACGTGCGTGCCGCCGTAGCCCAGCCCGGCCAGCAGCGCGTTGGCCACCTCGGCCTGCTCCGCCAGCGCGGCGCGGTACTCGGGCGCCTCCTCCTCGGTCAGCAGGACGAACACCTGCGAGGCGCCCTGCGCCTTGGCCGTGAGCCACAGCTCCAGGCCGACGCTGGCGGTGTGCCACAGCGCCACCGGCAGCACGCGCGCGGGCAGGCCGTGGACGGATGCGTCGGTGCGCGCCGCGCGGCCCAGCTCCATCAGCAGCCGTGATCCGGCCCCCTCGCTGTGCAGCAGCAGCGCGGCGTCGCGCCCGCCGGCACGGGCGTAGGTGGTGAGCAGCGTGCGCAGCCGCCGCCCCGTGGTGGGCGCATCCGGGTAGGCATAGGCCAGCGCGCCGGTGGGGCACACGGTGGTGCAGGCGCCGCAGCCCACGCACAGGTGCGGCTCGACGCGGATGCCGCCCGTGGTGGTGGCCTCGCTGGCGATGGCGCGCGCGGAGCAGATCTGCACGCAGGCGTCGCAGCCCACGCGCTCGTTGCGGCTGTGGGCGCAGAGCTTCTGCTTGTACTGGAAGAACTTCGGCTTCTCGAACTCGCCGGTGAGCTCGCGCAGCTTCAGCACCGCGTCAAACAGCATCCCGGCATCGGCGCCGACGTGGAAATAGCCCTGGGGCTTGGCGTGCTGGACGAAGGCCGGCGCGGGGCGCAGGTCCAGGACCATGTCGAAGGTCTCCGACATCCGCTCCGGCTCGCGCTTGAAATCGATGGCGCCGGCCACGGCGCAGGCCTTGACGCAGGCGCGGTGCGAGGCGCAGCGCGAGAGGTCCACCTGGTAGTCGAAGCCGATGGCGCCTTCGGGGCAGGCCTCCACGCAGGCGTTGCAGCGGGTGCACAGGTCCAGGTCGATCGGGTTGCCGCTCTCCCAGCGCACCTCGAAGGCGCCGAGCCAGCCGCTCAGGCCGGTGACGCGCCCGGCGTGCACCGCGCGCTCGCGCACCTGCGGCAGCGCGCTGCCCGCCTCGCTGAGCAGCAGGCTCACGTCGAGCTTGTCGGCGAGCATGGCGGCGGCGCGCTCGGCCACCTCGGCGGCGCCGATCACCAGCAGCCGCCCGGCCGAGCGGTAGGTCACGGTGGGCACCGGGTCTGGATCGGGCAGCTGCGCGGCGGCGATGAGCGCGGCGAGCTTGGGCGTGGCGCCGCGCGCGTCACGGGACCAGCCGCCGCTCTCGCGCAGGTTGACGAAGCGGATGGGCTGCTCCTCGGCCGGCAGCGCACCTTCGGTCTGCGCATTGAGCTCCAGGAACAGGCGCTTCTCCTGCGTGCAGCCCACCAGGAGCTGCTCGCCGGCAGCGGCGGCGGCCTTGGCCGCGCGCTGGAATTGCACCGCCTCGTGGCGGCACAGCAGGTTGTGGACGGTCTGCAGCCCTTCAGCCTGCGGCAGGGCCTTCGCCAGCGCCGGGCCGTCCAGCGGCATGGTGCGGTTGCAGTTGCAGATCAGCGTCTTCATGGGGTGGGGTCGCGGTGTTCGTCAGGGGCGGCGGAGCCGCCGGGTCGTGCGGCAGGGCGGGCGCGTGCGCGTCGGCCACCGGCGGCTCCTGGCCGGCAGCGGCGGTCGCGGCGGCGCCTTCGGGCGTGCCGGATTCGGTTGCTTTGTCCTTGTCCTCCTCGTCGTCGAAGAGGCCCAGCAGCTTGGACTGCGCGAGCTGGCGCAGCATGGCCGGCGGGATCGGGTCGGGCTTGCCGTAGTCGTCGATGTAGATGTCGAGCCCGTCCATCACGTTGAAGTGTGGGTCGGTGAAGAGCTTTTTCAGCGCGGCGTTCTTCACGTCCGGCGCCACGTCGGGCGCGACGAAGCGGGAATAGTCCGAATCGCGGCCGAGCTTGGCGACGTCTTCGAGCGTGGGCGGCGGTTCCGCGGGACGGGCTTCGGCCGGTGCGGCAAGTCCAGTCTCCGTTCGCCCTGAGCCTGCGCCTTCCGTTCGCCCTGAGCCTGTCGAAGGGCCTGCAGCCCGGCCGGGCAGCGGGGCGTCGACGAGCTCGGCCCGAACGGGGTCCTTGGTGACCGCGGGCGCTGCGGGCTTTTCCGGCGGTGGCTCAGGCGGCTGCTCGCCGCGCGCGACCTGCGTTTTGCGCCGCGACCAGCGCGAGAAGAAGCCGTCTCCGGCCATGCTGAAACTCCTGATGGTCCGAGGGGACGGAGGCTTTGGGGGGCCTCAGCCGCCGCGCCCGCGCTCCTCGGGACGCTGGAACGAGGCCGGGCGCTGGCGCCTCTTGGGCTCGGGGCGGTAGTGCTCGTCCACGTAGGCCTGCAGCCAGTCGCGCACTTCCGGGTGCAGCGGCACGTTGTCCACGCGCTCCTGCGCATCGAGCCAGCGGCCGGCCTCGTTGTAGGACAGGCTCACGATCTCGGGGCGCGCGCGCGACGGGTCCTCGTCATCCACGCGCCACATCACGAACCACACCGGCGTGCCGGCGCTGAGGTTGAGGTAGTAGCCCTCGGCCTCGTCCTTGAACAGCTCCAGCTCGAAGCCGGGGAAGAGGAAGCTCGCGGTCTTGCCGTCGTCGCGCAGCAGCCGCGCCTCGGTGCCGAAGCCGCCCTCGTCGGGCAGCACCTCGGCGATGCGGTGGCGCCAGTCCTCCCAGCGGTTGGGCTGGTGCTCGCGCTCCATCAGGACCGCGACCCGGACCGACGGCCGCTGCGACATCTCAGGTGCCCTTGGAGATGGTGATGGTGGGGAACTTGCTGCTGAAGTCCTTGGCCTTGGCGGCGATCTTCACCGCCACCTGGCGCGCCACGGCCTTGTAGATGCCGGCGATCTCGCCATCGGGGTCGTTGACCACGGTGGGGCGGCCGCTGTCGGCCTGCTCGCGGATGCCCATGGACAGCGGCAGCGCGCCCAGGTAGTCCACGCCGTACTCGGCCGCCATCTTCTTGCCCCCTTCGGCGCCGAAGATGTGCTCGGCGTGGCCGCAGTTGGAGCACACGTGCACGGCCATGTTCTCCACCACGCCCAGGATGGGCACGCCCACCTTCTCGAACATCTTCAGGCCCTTGCGCGCGTCCAGCAGCGCGATGTCCTGCGGCGTGGTCACGATCACGGCGCCGGTGAGCGGCACCTTCTGGGAGAGCGTGAGCTGGATGTCGCCGGTGCCCGGGGGCATGTCGACGATGAGGTAGTCGAGCTGGTCCCAGTTGGTCTGGCGCAGCAGCTGCTCCAGCGCCTGGGTGGCCATGGGGCCGCGCCAGATCATGGGGTTGTCGGCCTCGATCAGGAAGCCGATGGACATGACCTGCACGCCGTAGTTCTCCAGCGGCTCCATGGTCTGGCCGTCGGCGCTCTCGGGGCGGCCCTCGATGCCCATCATCATGGGCTGGCTGGGGCCGTAGATGTCGGCGTCCAGGATGCCCACGCGCGCGCCCTCGGCGGCCAGCGCCAGCGCCAGGTTCACGGTGGTGGTGCTCTTGCCCACGCCGCCCTTGCCCGAGGCCACGGCGACGATGTTCTTCACCTTGGGCAGCAGCTGCACGCCGCGCTGCACCGCGTGCGCCGTGATCTCCACGCCCAGGTTGGCGCTGACGTTGGCCACGCCGGGCACCGTGCGCGCGGCGGCGATGAGCGCGCGGCGCAGCACCGGGATCTGGCTCTTGGCCGGGTAGCCCAGCACCACGTCGAAGCTGACGTCGTCGCCATCGACGCGCAGGTTCTTGAGCTGGCGGGTGGAGACGAAATCGTGCCCGGTGTTGGGATCGACGACGGTCTTGAGCGCGTCCAGCAGCGCGGCTTCAGTGGCGGCCATAAGGGGGTGACAACAGGGGGATTCTGAGAGGGAAGGCAGTCTAGCCCAGGGGGGCCGACCTTGACGTGCGGCCTAGAATCTGGGTTTGCCCCGCGCGCCCAAGAGACCCTTGATGACACGCCAGCTTTTCGTCACCACCGCCCTGCCCTACGCCAACGGCGCGTTCCACATCGGCCACATCATGGAGTACATCCAGGCCGACATCTGGGTGCGCTTCCAGCGCATGCGCGGCAACACGGTGCACTTCGTCGGCGCCGACGACGCGCACGGCGCGCCGATCATGATCGCCGCCGAGAAGGTCGGGAAAACCCCGCAGCAGTTCGTGGCCGAGATCGCCGCCGGGCGCAAGCAGTACCTGGACGGCTTCCACATCGCCTTCGACCACTGGCACTCCACTGACGCACCGGAGAACCACCAGCTCGCGCAGGACATCTACCGCGCGCTGCGCCGCGAGGGCCTGATCGCCGTGCGCAACATCGAGCAGTTCTTCGACCCCGTGAAGTCGATGTTCCTGCCCGACCGCTACATCAAGGGCGAGTGCCCCAAGTGCGGCGCCAAGGACCAGTACGGCGACTCCTGCGAGGTCTGCGGCGCGGTGTACGCGCCCACCGAGCTCAAGAACCCTTACTCCACGCTCACCGGCGCCACGCCGGTGATGAAGAGCTCCGAGCACCACTTCTTCCAGCTCTCCTCGCCGCGCTGCCTGGAGTTCCTGCAGCGCTGGACCCAGGAGCCCGGGCGGCTGCAGCCCGAGGTGCTCAACAAGATCAAGGAGTGGTTCGCCGCCGACGACGAAGGGCACGTGGGCCTGTCGGACTGGGACATCTCCCGCGACGCGCCCTACTTCGGCATCGAGATCCCCGACGCACCGGGCAAGTACTTCTACGTCTGGCTGGACGCGCCCGTGGGGTACCTGGCCTCGCTCAAGGCCTGGTTCGACCAGGGCGGCCCCCAGCGCCGCGACGGCGACAGCCGCAGCTTCGAGCAGTTCATGGCCGACCCGGCGGTGGAGCAGTACCACTTCATCGGCAAGGACATCACGTACTTCCACACGCTGTTCTGGCCCGCGATGCTGCATTTCAGCGGCCGCAAGGAGCCCAGCAACGTGTTCGTGCACGGCTTCATCACCGTCAGCGGCGAGAAGATGAGCAAGTCGCGCGGCACCGGCATCAGCCCGCTGAAGTACCTGGAGATCGGCATGAACGCCGAGTGGCTGCGCTACTACATCGCCGCCAAGCTCAACGCCAAGGTCGAGGACGTGGACTTCAACCCCGAGGACTTCGTCGCGCGGGTGAACTCGGACCTGGTGGGCAAGTACGTCAACATCGCCAGCCGCGCCGCGGGCTTCATCGCCAAGCGCTTCCAGGGCCACCTCAGCGCCGACCTGGGCGTGGAAGGCCGCGCGCTGCTGGACGGCCTGCGTGCCGCCCGCGAGGACATCGAGCGCCTGTACGAGGAGCGCGAGTTCGGCAAGGCGGTGCGCGAGGTCATGGCGCTGGCCGACCGCGTCAACGCCTACGTGGACCAGCACAAGCCCTGGGAGCTGGCCAAGAAGCCCGAGCTCTCCGCGGCGCTGCACGACGTGTGCAGCACCTGCATTGAAGCTTTCAGATTGCTCACCATCTATCTGAAGCCCGTGCTGCCGTCCGTGGCGGCGCAAGTCGAGAAATTCCTGCAAGTGGAACCGCTGAGCTTCGCCGACGCCGCGCGCGCCCAGGGCG
>JAEYPG010000297.1 GCA_023410975.1 Pseudomonadota bacterium | reverse complement strand
CCACGTTCCACGTCGCCGGCGTGTTGGGCAGCACCGTCACGCACAGCCCCGCCACCCTGCCCGCTTCGTCGCGCAAGGCGCTGCAGCACCAGACCGGGTAGCCCGGCGCGGCCTCGTCCGGCTCGGCCGCGGGCTGCACGCCCATCACGGGCTGGCCGGTGGACAGCACCCGCTCCACCGCCGGGGCTACCCGCTCCCACTCCTGCGCCCAGCACGAGCGCGCCGGCAATCCCAGCGCGGCCGGATGCCGTTCGCCGAGCAGCTCCAGCGCCGCGTCGTTGTGGAACTGAAGCAATTCCGGCCCCCACCAGACCAGCCCCGGCAGCGGCGAAGCCAAGCACAAGTCGATGGCCGTGCGCAGGCTTTGCGGCCAGGAAGTGCTCGGCCCCAGGGATGTGCCGCTCCAGGCGCGCTCGCGCAGCAACGCCGCAACCGCGCCCTGCTGGGCGGGCCACGGCATCGGGCGTCCGCGTGCCGAGATTGCGTCGGCGCCAGGAGGAGTCATGCAAGAGCCGGGCGTACCGCGGCGCGGGGCGCCGGCGACCGGCTGCCCAAGGGAAGTGGTCAAGATGGAAATCGTGAGGAGGAAAGCGACGGGAGAGCAAACGCCGGGCCTTGCCCGGGGCAGCAGGCGGCAATTCTTAACACTGTGATGCATTTTGCTCCCCCGTCCGGGGGTATAGCGCGCGGCTGATACGCTCGCCCGATGCCCGTTCCACCCGTTTCACCGCCGGCCGCATCACGGCCGGCCGTTTCTTCCGGCGTCGTTGCCGTGGCCCTGGCGCTGCTGCTGGGGCTGCAGCCCGTCACCACGGACCTGTACCTGCCCGCCCTGCCGCGCCTGACGCGCGCCTTTGGCGCCACGACGGCGCAGAGCCAGCTCACGATGTCGGCGCTCATCCTGGCCTTCGGCATCGGCCAGCTGTTCTGGGGCCCGGTGGCCGACCGCTTCGGGCGCCGCCCGGTGCTGCTGCTGAGCCTGGCGCTCTACGCGCTGGCCAGCGCCGGCGGCGCGGCGGCGCCGGCCATCGAGTGGCTGATCCTGTGGCGCACGCTGCAAGGCGCGGCGCTGGCGGCGGCGGTGGTGTGCGCGCGCGCCATGGTGCGCGACCTGTACGAGCCGCACGAGGGCGCGCACGTGATGTCCAAGGGCATGTCGGGGCTGGGCCTGATCGCCATCAGCTCGCCGGTGCTGGGCGGCGCGCTGGCCGCGACGCTGGGCTGGCGCGCGCCGTTGGGCGCGGTCGCGGCCATCGGCGCCATCGCCCTGGCTTTCGTGGCGCTGCGGCTGCCGGAGTCGCTGGCGCAGCGCAATCCGCACGCGCTGCGGCTGGGGCCGCTGGCGGTCTCGGTGCGCGAGGTGCTGGCGCACCGCACCTTCCGCGCCTGGTCGGCGCTGGTGGCCAGCACCTACGCCGGGCTGTTCGCGATCCTGGCGCTGTCCTCCTTCGTCTACATCGAGGTGCTGGGCCTGACGCCGGGCCAGTACGGCATCGCGCTGGCCTCGGGCTCGGTGGCGTACCTGCTGGGCACCTTCTTCTGCCGGCGCTGGCTGCTGCGCCACGGGCTGGACGGCGCGGTGCGCCGTGGCGCGGGATTCAGCCTGGCGGGCGGCCTGTCGATGGCGGCGCTGGCACTGGCCGGCGTGCAGGAGGTGTGGGCGGTGCTGCTGCCGCAGTGGCTCTACAGCTTCGGCCACGGCATCCACCAGCCCTGCGGGCAGGCCGGCGCGGTGGGCCCCTTCCCGCGCAGCGCGGGCGTGGCCTCGGCGCTCAACGGCTTCCTGCTGGCCGCCACCGCCTTCGCGGTGGGCCTGTGGATGGGCCACGCCATGAACGGCACCACGCGGCCGCTGGGCATGGCGGTGGGGCTGTTCGGCATCGCCACCGCCGTGGTGGGCTGGACGCTGGTGCAACGCCACGGCGTGCAAGCGCGCCCGCGCACGGCATGACGGAGGGGGCCCGCATGAGCTTGGAGACTCCCTGGATCGCCCTGGCCGGCCCGACGGCCAGCGGCAAGACGGCGCTGGCCCTGGCGCTGGCCGAGCGGCTGGCGCAGCCGGTGGAGATCGTCAGCGTGGACTCCGCGCTGGTGTACCGCGGCATGGACATCGGCACCGCCAAGCCCACGGCAGCCGAGCGCGCACGGGTGCCGCACCACCTGATCGACCTGATCGAGCCCACGCAGGCCTACTCGGCCGCGCAGTTCGTGGCCGACGCCGAAGGCGCCATGGCCGGCATCCGCGCGCGCGGCGCGCTGCCGCTGCTGGTGGGCGGGACGATGCTGTATTTCAAGGCGCTCATCGATGGCCTGGACGCGATGCCGGGCTCGGTGCCCGAGGTGCGCGCGGCCATCGAGGCCGACGCGGCGGCACGGGGGTGGGCCGCGCTGTACGCGGAGCTGGCGCAGGTCGATCCGGTGACGGCGCGGCGCCTGGCACCGCTGGATGCGCAGCGGATCTCGCGCGCGCTGGAGGTGTGGCGCGTCAGCGGCCAGCCGATCTCGGCTTTCCACCGGGAGCGCGAGGCGCAGGCGCCGGCGGGGCTGTTCCTGTCGCTGGAGCCGGACTCGCGCGCCTGGCTGCACGGGCGCATCAACCAGCGCTTCGACCTGATGCTGGACGCGGGGCTGGTGGAGGAAGTGCAGCGCCTGCGCGCGCGCGGCGACCTGCAGCTGGAGATACCCTCGATGCGCTGCGTGGGCTACCGCCAGGTGTGGGAGGCGCTGGACGCAGGCCTGTCGGGCGCGGCGCTGCGCGAGCGCGTGAAGGAGACCGGCAGCGCCGCGACGCGGCAGCTGGCCAAGCGCCAGATCACCTGGCTGCGCAGCATGCCCTGGCGCCTGAGCGTGGCCTGCGACGCGCCGGAGCCCCTGGCCCTGCTGCTGCAGCGGCTGCGCGAGAAGGCGCCGGCGCTTGAGCCAACGCATATCCCACCGATTTCTCGAACACTGGAAACCGGTTCGTGCTGATTCCAGCTCTGCTTCAAGGGTGAAGCAAACCCCGTTCGCCCTGAGCCCTTCGACAAGCTCGGCCCGAACGGTTCTCATCTCAGTGCCAACAAAGAATTTAAATGAGGCACCGAGGCACGGGCGGAATACGGGATCGAGGAATTTGCCGAGCCCGTATTACAGCTTCATCGCATAGAACCTGTCATCCAGCCCCATGACCGGGAAGCTCGGCGGCAATTCCTGGCGCCCGATTTCCCGGAAACCGTTCTTTTCGTAGAAACGGCGCACGGCCGGGTATTTGGACGAGGTACCCAGGAAAATCCGGCGCATGCCGCGCTCGCGGCACCAGGCCAGCAACGTCTTGAGCAGCCCGCCGGACACGCCCAGCTCCGGGCCGCGGTAGGCGCGGGTCACGAACATCTTGCGCAGCGCACCCTGCTGCTGCCCGATGTCCTGCAGCGCCACCGTGCCCACCACCCGGTCCTTGTCCAGCGCCACCCAGAAATTGCCGTTGTCCTTCTGGTAATGGCGCGCGATATCCAGCAGGTCGGGCTGCGCCTCCAGTGAAATCGGAATGTTCAGCTCGGCCTGCTGGATGGGCAGGATGACCGAGGCGATGCCGTCCCGGTACTTGGCGCTGAACGGGATGATTTCTATGGCTTCAGGCGGCTCGTCGAACGATCCCCTGTCCGGGAAGTTGGGATAGGTCCCCAAGCGTCGCCAGAAAGCCACCAGCTCGGTGGTGGGCAGCAAGGCCACTTTGGAAGGTGCCTCCTCCATCTCAAACCCACCCGGTGGGTTTGAGGCTCCAGACCTGCCAGACCGAATTCTTCAAGGCCGCTCCCGTTTCTATTCTTGGAATCGACGGACCGGGTCGGCCCCTCCCCACCGTCTTTTCGGCTGCAACACCGGGAACGCACCGGGATTTGTTCGTGAAATTCGTCACGGAAACCCGATGGCCGGCGATCCGCGGCATCGTGTCGGCGCCGCCAGGCCTGCTCCACCTGCTGCATCGTTCCGCGGGACTCGCGATATTCCTGCGTTGTGGTGTTGGCATTGCGAAAATCGCCGCGTCCTTCATCCATCGGCCGGTGCGGCATCCTTCACCTGGCTTGGCAACTGAACCCGGGCGCCGCATTCGTTTCTCCATGGCTTTGTTTTCATCCGGTATGCGGCCCGGCTCGGGCGCCCCTCTTGCCCAGTCGCCCCGTTCCAATCGTGAAATCCGTCACGACCCCATGCTGCAAATCCGCTCCCTGGAAAAACGCTACGCCGACAGCCCCGTCTTCACCGGCGTGGACCTGCAAGCCCACGCCGGCGAATTCATCGCCATCCTGGGCGAATCCGGCGTGGGCAAATCCACCCTGCTGAACTGCATCGCCGGGCTGGACGAGGCCGACGCCGGCAGCGTCGCGCTCGACGGCGTGCAGGTGTTCCAGCTCGGCGAGGAGCAGCGCGCGCGCTGGCGGCGGGAGAAGCTGGGCTTCGTGTTCCAGGCCTTCCATGTGCTGCCGCACCTGAGCGTGAGCCAGAACGTCGCGCTGCCCCTGCTGCTGCTCCAGCGCCCCGATCCCGCGCGCGTGAAGCACATGCTGGCCGTGGTGGGCCTGGAAGGTTTCGACGAGCGGCTGCCGCGCACGCTCTCCGGCGGGCAGCTGCAGCGCGTGGCCATCGCCCGCGCGCTGGTGCACCGCCCGGCGCTGCTGCTGGCCGACGAGCCCACCGGCAACCTCGATCCGGCCACGGCCGAGCGCGTGCTCGCGCTGCTGCTGGACCAGGCGCGCGCCGAAGGGGCCATCTGCCTGCTGGTCACGCACTCGCAGACGGCCGCCGCGCGCGCCGACCGCGCCCTGCGCCTCACCGCCACCGGCTTCGAGCCGCTGCCGGCGTGAGCGGGGTGTTTCTCCTGCTGCGCCAGCTCGTCCTGCCCGAGTGGCGCCACCACCCGTGGCGGCTGGCGGTGGCGGTGCTCTCGGTCGCGCTGGGCGTGGCCCTGGCCTTCTCCGTCCAGTTGATCAACCGCTCGGCGCTGGACGAGTTCTCCAACGCCGCGCGCGCCGCCGCCGGCGAGCCCGACCTCAGCCTGCGCGCCGCGGCCCAGGGCAGCTTGGACGACGCCTGGTTCGAGCGCGTGGCGCTGTCTCCGCTGGTGCAGGCCGCCAGCCCGGTGCTGGAGATCGACGCCGCGGCGCTGAACGCCGCCGGCGAGCGCGTGAGCCTGAAGCTGCTGGGCGTGGATGCGCTGCGCGTCGCGCCCCTGGCCGCGGCGCTGTTCCCGGTACCCATGAAGGGGGCCGCGCTCACCGCCTTCCTGGAACCCGATGCCGTCTTCCTCAACCCCGCCGCGCTGCAGAAGTTGAACCTCCAGCCCGGCGGCACGCTGACGCTGCAGCAGGGGCTGCAGCGGCTGCAGTTGCGCGTGCTCGGCACGGTGACCGCAGGCGGCGCGCCGCTGGCGGTCATGGATGTCGCCGCGGCGCAGGCGCGCTTCGCGCCCGGGAAGCTCTCGCGCGTGGACATCCGCCTGGCTGCCGGCGCCGATGCGCGCGCGCTGCGCGAGGCGCTGGCACTGCCCCCGGCCCTGCTGCTGGCCGAGCCGCGCACGGCGGCGCAGCGCGTGTCGGACCTCTCGCGCGC
>JAEYPG010000263.1 GCA_023410975.1 Pseudomonadota bacterium | reverse complement strand
TCCTGGAGCTGCAGGCGCAGGTCCTGCAGCTCCGCCTCCAGCCGCTCCACGCGCGTGGCCCGCTCGCGCAGTTGCGCGGCCTCGCCGCGGAGCTGGTCAAGCACGCCCTGCAGCGCCTCGGCGCGGGCCCGCAGCACGCGCAGCTCCTCGCCCTGCTGGCGTTGCACGCCCTCGGCATGTTCGGCGCGGGCGGTGAGCGCAGTGAGCTGCGCCTGGGCCTCGGCCCGGGCATGCGCCAGCGCCAGCTCCACCGCGGCGTGCTGGCGCGAGCGCATCAGCAGCCACGCCCCCAGCGCGCCGGCGGTCACGCCCGCCAACAGCATCGCCAGCTCCATCCCCGACTCCCGTGTTTTGGAGGGCGGAATTATCGCGAGCGCCCCCGGGGGCTCCGGCCACGCCGCGCCGGCCCATGGCGGGCACGCAACACCCGCGGGCCCGGCGCTGCCCGGCACCGTCCCGGGTCCTGACCGACGCTCGTGGGCTCAGGGCTTGCACCGCCGCACTTCCTTCCGCCACTGCCTCACCGGACCCACACACCATGAGCGCCCTGTTCGAGCCCCTGTCCCTCGGCGCGCTGCGCCTGTCCAACCGCATCGTCATCGCACCGATGTGCCAGTACTCCGCCCGGGAAGGCACGCCGGGCGACTGGCACCTGATCCACGTCGGCAACCTGGCGCTCTCCGGCGCCGGGCTGCTGATCCTGGAAGCCACGGCGGTGTCGCCCGAAGGGCGCATCTCGCCCTTCGACCTCGGCCTCTACAGCGACGAGAACGAGGCCGGCCTCGCGCGCGTGCTGCAGGCCGCGCGCGCGCACTCGCCCATGCCCATCGCGATCCAGCTCGCGCACGCCGGGCGCAAGGGCTCCTCGCGCGCGCCCTGGGAGGGCGGCACGCAGATCCGGCCCGGCGAGCCGCTGGGCTGGAAGACTCTGGCACCCTCGCCCGTGCCGCACAGCCCGGAGGAAGACCCGCCCGATGCGCTGGACGCCGAGGGCATCCGCAAGGTGCGCGAGGACTTCGTGGCCGCCGCCCGGCGCGCGGCGCGGCTGGGGCTGGACGGCATCGAGCTGCACTTCGCGCACGGCTACCTGTTGCACCAGTTCCTCTCGCCCCTGGCCAACCAGCGGGACGACGCCTACGGCGGCAGCCTGGAGAACCGCATGCGGCTGCCGCTGGAGGTGTTCGACGCCGTGCGCGAAGCGTTCCCGGCCGAGCGGCCGGTGTGGGCGCGCATCTCCGCCACCGACTGGGTGCCGGGCGGCTGGGACATCGAGGGCACGGTGGCGCTGTCACAGGCGCTCAAGGCGCGCGGCTGCGCGGCGATCCACGTGACCACCGGCGGGCTGTCGCCGGCACAAGCGATCCGCCTCGGCCCCGGCTACCAAGTGCCCTACGCGCAGCGCGTGAAGGCCGACGTGGGGCTGCCGACCCTGGCCGTGGGCCTGATCACGGAACCGCACCAGGCCCAGGCCATCATCGCCGAGGGCGAGGCCGACGCCGTGTCGCTGGCCCGCGCCATGATTTACGACCCGCGCTGGCCCTGGCACGCCGCCGCCACGCTGGGCGCCCAGGTGTTCGCCCCGCCGCAGTACTGGCGCTGCCAGCCGCACGAGTTCAAGGACCTGTTCACGAACAACCGCTTTGGGCAACGCTGAACCGAGCCACGCCCTGGCCTTGATCCCGATGCACTACACAAGTGCATCCAAGCAGAGGTGCCGGAGATTCGGCACCTTCAAGGTGCCATCTTGGAAAGGGCGTGATGGACACCTCATTAAAATGCCCTAGCCAGGTGCTTGACCGCACCAGCAACGTGCACCCTTGAGTGTGTTGACTGTTCCCTTCTGCGGAGACGCTGTTGAAATTCCCGACCCTTTCCGACTTCCTGGGTGCCGTGAAGGCACGTGACCCCCATCAGCCCGAGTTCCTGCAAGCGGTCAAGGAAGTCTTGACGAGCCTGTGGCCATTCATCGAGAAGCATCCGCAGTACGCCAGCCAAGCGCTGCTGGAGCGCCTGGTCGAACCCGACCGCGTCATCCAGTTCCGCGTGTCGTGGGTGGACGACAAGGGCGAGGTGCAAGTCAACCGGGCCTGGCGCGTGCAGCACAGCAACGCCATCGGCCCCTACAAGGGCGGCATGCGTTTTCACCCGTCGGTGAACCTGTCCATCCTGAAGTTCCTGGGCTTCGAGCAGACCTTCAAGAACGCACTGACCACGCTGCCCATGGGCGGCGGCAAGGGCGGCTCGGATTTCGACCCCAAGGGCAAGAGCGACGGCGAGGTCATGCGCTTCTGCCAGGCGCTGATCTTCGAGCTGTTCCGCCACATCGGGCCTGACACCGACGTGCCCGCCGGCGACATCGGCGTGGGTGCGCGCGAAGTCGGCTTCATGGCCGGGATGATGAAGCGGCTGAGCAACGACGCCTCGTGCGTGTTCACGGGCAAGGGCATGGCCTACGGCGGCAGCGCCATGCGCCCGGAGGCCACCGGCTACGGCACCGTCTACTTCGCCCAGGAGATGCTGCGCCGCCAGCACCGCGACTTCGACGGCCTGCGGGTGTCGATCTCCGGCTCGGGCAACGTGGCGCAGTTCGCGGCCGAGAAGGCGCTGGAGCTGGGCGCGCGCGTCATCACGCTCTCGGACTCCGAAGGCACGCTGGTGGTGAACGAAGGCCTGCACGAGGAGCAGCTTGCCAGCGTGATGGAGTGGAAGAACGTGCAGCGCGGCCGGCTCTCGGCCTTCGCCGCCAAGCACGGGCTGCATTTCGAAGCCGGCCGCCGGCCCTGGCACGTGCCGGTGGACGTGGCGCTGCCCTGTGCCACGCAGAACGAGCTCGACGCCAAGGACGCGCAGCAACTGGTGGGCAACGGCGTGGTGTGCGTGGCCGAAGGCGCCAACATGCCCTCGACGCTGGAGGCGGTGGACGTGTTCCTGGCAGCGCGCACGCTGTACGCGCCGGGCAAGGCCAGCAACGCCGGCGGCGTGGCCACCTCGGGCCTGGAGATGACGCAGAACTCGCAGCGCCTGGCGTGGCTGCCGGCCGAGGTGGACGAGCGCCTGCACTCGATCATGAAAGACATCCACGGCAACTGCGTGCGCCACGGCACGCGCGCGGATGGCTCGGTGAACTACGTGGACGGCGCCAACATCGCCGGCTTCGTCAAGGTCGCCGACGCCATGCTGGCCCAGGGCGTGGTCTGACGTCCGTTTTGCTTCGAGCGTGAAGCCCCCCCGTTCGCCCTGAGCCCTTCACGAGCTCGGCCCGAACGGGACTTCATTCCAGTGCCAACGAAGCGTTGGCACGGCACGCCGTCCATCCTCGGGACGGCAGTGCATCCGGGGCGGATCACTTCACGATCAGCCCGGGCTGCAGCGAGCGGATGCGCCGGTCCTCGTAGTAGCCGCCGTACTCCGTGTAGCGCAGGAAGCCGTGGCCGCAGTGGCGGCAGCGCCAGACCTCGCTGCGGTTGGCCGGGAAGTAGGCCAGCGCGATGGGCGCATCGGGCGACCAGTAGCCCGTGCCCGCCGGGTGGTGCTCGGCCAGCGTGGGCTCGTCCTCCTCGCCCGCAAGCCACAGCGCGCCCGCCTTCTCCAACCCCGCGTCGCTCTTGTCTCCGGGAAAGGATTCCCAGCCCCGGAAGGCCAGCGGCGCGCACTCGGCGCAAGGCTCGGGTCGCTCGCGCGCAATGCGCTCGACCTCGTCGGGACTGAGTTTCAGATTCGCGGCCATGGGGTGTGGAGGCTGTTGGGCGCGCCAGTATCCGCGTCCGGGGCAAGCCACCCTCCCGTGGCATGGGACGCCTGGCGCGCCGCCGCGCGCATGGCGGCGTCCGGCGCATTTCCCGCACGGTCACGCCGCAGCGTAAAGGCCCTTCCACCCGCTTCCCAAGGCGGTTTGCAGCTTGAGCCATGTCAGGTGCTCGCAGGGGTTGCGGGCGCAGACTAGGGTTAACGCCAACAAATCACGGCTTCTCAAAGCCGGCTTACAGGAGACTTCGTTGCTCGCCGCCTACATCACCCACCCCGACTGCGTTCGCCACGAAATGGGACCTGGCCACCCCGAATGCCCGGAGCGCCTGGGCGCCATCCAGGACCAGTTGCTCATCAAGGGCCTGCTGGACTACATGGTCCCGTATGACGCGCCGCTGGCCACCGACGAGCAGCTGTGCCGCGCGCACTCCTCGCTGCACGTGCGCGGGATCGTGGACAACGCACCCACCGAGGGCTACCACCACGTCGATCCGGACACCAACATGAACCCGTTCACGCTGCAGGCCGCGCGCCGTGCCGCCGGGGCGGCGGTGCACGCGACCGACCTGGTGCTGGGCGGCAAGGTGAGCTCGGCCTTCTGCGCGGTGCGCCCGCCCGGCCACCACGCCGAGCACGACGCGGCCATGGGCTTCTGCTTCTTCAACAACGTGGCCGTGGGCATCCGCCACGCGCTGGACGTGCACGGGCTGGAACGCGTGGCGCTGATCGACTTCGACGTGCACCACGGCAACGGCAGCGAGAACATCTTCAAGGACGACGACCGGGTGCTGATGTGCTCGATCTTCGAGCGCGGCCTCTATCCCTTCCCCGAGGAGACGGGCCACACCACCACCATGGTCAACGTCGGCCTGCCCACGCGCTCGGGCGGCAAGGAGTTCCGCGAGGCGGTGACGCAGCACTGGATTCCCGCGCTGGACGCCTTCAGGCCCCAGCTCATCTACATCTCCGCCGGCTTCGACGCGCACCGCGAGGACGACATGGGCAACCTGGCCCTGGTCGAGGCCGACTACGAATGGGTGACGCAGCAACTCATGGCCGTGGCCAACCGCCACTGCAAGGGCCGCGTCGTCTCCTGCCTGGAGGGCGGCTACGTGCTCAGCCCCCTGGCGCGCAGCGCCACCGCGCACGTGAAGGTGCTCATCGGCGCCGATTAAGAGAAACAGGGCCGGGCCCCCCCCCCCCCCCCCCCCCCCCCCCAACCCCAGGTC
>JAEYPG010000240.1 GCA_023410975.1 Pseudomonadota bacterium | reverse complement strand
CTCCTGCGCGGCGCCGCGGCAGCGCGAAGCGGCGTCGCGCCACAGCGTCTCCACCACCTGCGACAGCTGGCGGCGCTGTCCGTCCTCCATGCCCGCGCCGCCGGTCTTCCTTGCGCGAACCGGACGTCCGAGGGGCGCGACCTAGAATTTCCGCCCGCTTCAATCTCCTTCCTGACGCACGTCATGCCCACCTACCGCATCGCCCCTTCCATCCTCTCCGCCGACTTCGCACGCCTGGGCGAGGAGGTGCGCAACGTGATTGCCGCCGGCGCCGACTGGATCCACTTCGACGTGATGGACAACCACTACGTCCCGAACCTGACCTTCGGGCCGATGGTGTGCCAGGCGCTGCGCCCGCACGCGGTCACGCCCGAAGGGCAGCGCGTGCCCATCGACGTGCACCTGATGGTGCAGCCCGTGGACGCGCTGGCGCAGGCCTTCGCGCGCTCGGGCGCCGACCTCGTGAGCTTCCACCCCGACGCCAGCGCGCACGTGGACCGCACGCTGCAGCTGATCAAGGCCGAGGGCTGCCAAGCCGGCCTGGTGTTCAACCCCGCGAGCCCCATCGACGTGCTGGAGTGGGTCATCGACAAGGTGGACCTGGTGCTGGTGATGAGCGTGAACCCCGGCTTCGGCGGCCAGAGCTTCATCGACAGCGCGCTGCGCAAGGTGGAGAAGCTGCGCAAGATCATCGACGCCAGCGGGCGCGACATCCGGCTGGAAGTTGACGGCGGCATCAAGGTGGACAACATCCGCCGCGTGGCCGACGCCGGCGCCGACACCTTCGTGGCCGGCAGCGCCATCTTCGGCCAACCCGACTACAAGAGCGTCATCGACGCCATGCGCGAACAGCTGGGTCGTTGAGCCTGCAACCGAGGCGGCGTTCGGGGCCGGTGCCGCTGCAAATTTCCGCTTGACGCGCGTCACGCACCGGGCCCACACTGTGCAGCGCTCCGGGGTGCAAGGCCAGTTGGCCTTGCTGAGATGGTGAATCAACCAAACCCGCGAACTTGAACCGGTTAGTACCGGCGGAAGAAGAGCCCTCCTCCTTGTATCCCGTGGCCCCAGTGGCCTTGCGGGAGCCGGGACGACCTTCGGAGCACACCACTTGCGAAGGAGTCCCGATGAACGCCCCCCACGACCTGCCTGATCTGGCCCAGCGCCTGGGCCTCACGCGCGAGCCTCTGCCCGCTTCCCGCAAGGCCTACGTGACCGGCTCGCGGCCGGACCTGCGCGTGCCGCAGCGCGACATCCAGCTCACCAACGGCGAGCAGGTCTCCGTCTACGACACCTCCGGTCCCTACACCGACCCGGCCGCCGAGATCGACGTGCGCCGCGGCCTGCCCAGCGTGCGCGCGGCCTGGATCGAGGAGCGCGGCGACAGCGAGGCCTACGCCGGGCGCGAGCGCCAGGCCATCGACGACGGCGGCAAGGCCCGCGACGGCGAGCACATCGCCTCCATCCGCGAGCAGGCCGCGGGGCTGCAGCGCCGGCCGCGCCGCGCCAGGGCCGGCGGCAACGTCACGCAGATGCACTACGCGCGCCGCGGCATCGTCACGCCCGAGATGGAGTACGTCGCCATCCGCGAGAACGGCCGCCGCGAGTGGATGGCCGAGTACCTCTCGGACGCGCAGCGCGAGCAGCGCCGCCGCGGCAACCCCATGGGCGCGCACATTCCGGACCTGATCACGCCCGAGTTCGTGCGCGACGAGGTGGCGCGCGGACGCGCCATCATCCCGGCCAACATCAACCACCCCGAAGTGGAGCCGATGGCGATCGGGCGCAACTTCCGCGTCAAGATCAACGCCAACATCGGCAACTCGGCCGTGACCTCCAGCATCGAGGAGGAAGTGGAGAAGCTGGTGTGGGCCATCCGCTGGGGCGCGGACAACGTGATGGACCTCTCCACCGGGCGCGACATCCACACCACGCGCGACTGGATCCTGCGCAACTCGCCGGTGCCCATCGGCACGGTGCCGATCTACCAGGCGCTGGAGAAGGTGGGCGGCATCGCCGAGGACCTCAGCTGGGAGATCTTCCGCGACACGCTGGTCGAGCAGGCCGAGCAGGGGGTGGACTACTTCACCATCCACGCCGGCGTGCGGCTGCCCTTCGTGCCGATGACCGTCAACCGCCGCACGGGCATCGTCTCGCGCGGCGGCTCGATCATGGCCAAGTGGTGCATCGCCCACCACCGCGAGAGCTTCCTGTACGAGCACTTCGAGGAGATCTGCGAAATCATGAAGGCCTACGACGTGGCCTTCTCTCTGGGCGACGGCCTGCGCCCGGGCTGCGCCTCGGACGCCAACGACGAGGCGCAGTTCGCCGAGCTGCGCACGCTGGGCGAGCTCACGCAGATCGCGTGGAAGCACGACGTGCAGACCATGATCGAAGGCCCCGGCCACGTGCCCATGCACCTGATCCAGGCCAACATGGACGAGCAGCTCAAGCACTGCCACGAGGCGCCGTTCTACACGCTGGGCCCGCTGACGATTGACATCGCACCCGGCTACGACCACATCGCCAGCGCCATCGGCGCGGCCATGATCGGCTGGATGGGCACCGCGATGCTGTGCTACGTCACGCCCAAGGAGCACCTGGGGCTGCCCGACCGCGACGACGTGAAGCAGGGGATCATCGCCTACAAGATCGCCGCGCATGCCGCGGACGTGGCCAAGGGCCACCCGGCCGCGCGCGCCCGCGACGACGCGATCTCCAAGGCCCGCTTCGAGTTCCGCTGGACCGACCAGTTCAACCTCGGCCTGGACCCCGACACCGCGCGCGAATTCCACGACGAGACGCTGCCCAAGGACTCGTCCAAGGTAGCGCACTTCTGCAGCATGTGCGGCCCGAAGTTCTGCTCGATGAAGATCACGCAGGAGGTGCGCGACTACGCCGCGCAGCAGGCGGCCGACGCCGGCATGGCGCAGAAGTCGGCCGAGTTCAAGGCCTCCGGCGGCGAGCTCTACATCCCCATCGCGAAGGGCTGAGCCATGGCGGCCCTTTCCATCGGCATTGCCGGGGCGGGGCTGCTGGGCCGGCTGCTGGCATGGTGGCTGGCCCGGGGCGGCCATCGCGTCACGGTGTTCGATCCGGCCGCGGGGCCCGCGCCGTCCTTCGACGGCACGGGCGCGGCCGGCTTCACCGCCGCGGGCATGCTCAGCCCGCTGGCCGAGCTGGACAACGCCACGCCGGCGCTGGCCGCGCAGGGCTGGCGCGCCATCGGGCTGTGGCAGGCCGTCGTGCAGGCACTGGA
>JAEYPG010000232.1 GCA_023410975.1 Pseudomonadota bacterium | reverse complement strand
TCCTGGCGCCGCTTCATCGGCGGACGGACCGGGCCGCGAGCTACGGCAGCCGAGTCCCATCGGGCCTGGGCGCCACCCGCAGCCGAAGCGGACGCGGCCAGGACCACGGGGCGCGGCGCCGGCGTCTCCAGCCTTTCGATGCGAGCGGGTCCCCGCGCCGGCGAGGCGACCTCCACCGCCGTGGCTGCAGGCTGCGGCGGCGCATCCACGGCGGCCGGCACCGGCTGCTCCCGCCATGCGAAGGCCGTCCAGCCAACGCCCAGTACCAGGCCGCCCCCGGCGAGCAACGCCATGCCACGCATCAACCGCGCCGGCTTCCAGCCCGAGCGCTGGGCCAGACCGGCCGTTGGTGCCCGGCCGCCGTCCACCGCGTCCAGGAAGCGCGGCGGCGCAGCTTCGCCGCGGCCGCTGCCGGATGCGCTCGCAACGAGCAGGCTGGGACGCGGTGCCGGCGATCGCGCGCCCGGGTCGTGCTGGATCTGCATGCGCTGGCTGGAGCCTTTTCCTGAAGGAGCTGGAAGCGCCAGTCTCGGCAGCACGGCGGCGGCCCTGGGCTGGGAACATCACCTCCTACCCCGCGATCGTGGGTGCATCGGGCCTGGTCCTCTGGCTCTTTGAAATGTCTTCACCCGACATTTACATGCAGAACCTTTACAGGCCTTGCACACGCCCTTTGCAGGTGGGCCGGCGGCAGCGGCCACTCTGCCCATGCTGCTCGGTGTGCTCCTCTACCTGCTGCTGGCCGTACCCGTCTCCGCACTGCTGCTGCTCACGCCTGTGCGCGAACGGGTTTTCAGTTGCACCCGCAACTTTTGTGCACTCAGCCGGCGCCGGGGTATGCGCTGGGCGCGGCGCGGGGAGCGGTGCCTGTGCCGAATCGGCCAAGCGCTGCAAGGTGGTGGCGTCCGCGCCTTTGGCCTGCTGCGCCGGCACGCCAGAGCGCTGGCGGCGGCCCTGGCGGTGCTGACGCTGCTGCCGCTGGCGGCCTGGCTGCTGCGCGGCGAGGTGCGGGTGGACAGCTACGACGACACCCTCGCACGCGCCGTGGACCCGCAGATCGCGGCGTTGCTGCAGGGCGAGCGGCTGGTGCCGCCGCCGCCGCTGCCGCCGGCGCTGTTCACCACGGCCGAGGTCGAGTCGTGGCGCCCGCTGGCCCGCCACGCCAGCCGGCAATGGGAGCTGCTGGACGCGGAGTCCCGCCAGCGGCTGCTGCTGGTGTTCAGGCTCATGCGCGAACGCCACGGCTACGAGATGGTGCTGATCGAGGGCTACCGCAGCCCCGAGCGGCAGGCCGAGCTGGCGGCGCTGGGGCCGTCGGTAACGCGCGCCGGCCCCTACGAAAGCCACCACCAGTCCGGATTGGCCGCCGACTGCGCCTTCCTGCGCGATGGCCGCGTCGTGATCTCGGAGCGCGATCCCTGGGCCCAGCAGGGCTACGCCGCCTATGGCGCGGTGGCGCAGTCGCTGGGGCTGACCTGGGGCGGCGCCTGGCGCTCGCTCAAGGACTACGGCCACGTCGAGTGGCGCCGCGGCCCCGCGCCAGCACCCGCGTGAAGGCGCCCGGCATGGCCCGCACCCTTTCTTCCCTCCATGGAGCCCGACCCATGAAACGGTTCCTGCAGTCGTTGTTCGGCGCCCGCGCGCTGCTCGTGATGGCGCTGGCGGCGGTGCTGGTGATCTTCCTCACCAGCGCGCTACCGACCGCGTTCAAGGCCTGGACCCTGCTCGGCCTGGGCGTCGCGGGGCTGCTGCTGTACGGGACCATCCGGGCCGGGAGCCGCTGGCGTTCGCGCCGCCAGGCCACGCGGCTGGAGCAGGCGCTGGACCAGGACATCGCGCAAGCCGTGCGCGCGTCCCCGTCCGCCGAGGACGAGGACGAGAAGGCGCTGCGCCAGCGGCTGCAGGAAGCCATCCGCACCATCAGGCAGTCGCGCCTGGGCCACCGCGGCGGGCGCGCGGCGCTGTACGAGCTGCCCTGGTACATGGTGATCGGGCGGCCCTCCGCGGGAAAGAGCACGGCCATCGTGCAGTCGGGGCTGAAGTTCCCCTTCCCGCACGGCAAGGACCACATCCTGCGCGGCATCGGCGGCACGCGCGACTGCGACTGGTTCTTCACCAGCGAGGGCATCCTGCTCGACACCGCCGGCCGCTACACCGTCGAGCAGGAGCACCGCGCGGAGTGGCTGTCCTTCCTCGGACTGTTGCGCCAGCACCGGCCGCGCGCGCCGATCAACGGCATCGTGGTCGCCGCCAGCGTGGCCGCGCTGCGCGACGCCGCGCCCGACGAGGTGCTGCGCCATGCGAGCGAGCTGCGCGCCCGCGTGCAGGAGCTCACCGACACGCTGGAGGTGCACGCCCCGCTGTACCTGCTCTTCACCAAGGCCGACCTGGTCACGGGCTTCGCCGACTTCTTCGCCGACCACGACCCGCGCGAGCGCGAGCAGGTCTGGGGCGCCACGCTGCCCTGCCAGGGCGAACCGGAGGACGCCGTTGACCTCTTCGACCGCCACTTCGACGCGCTGCGCGAGGGTTTGAGGGCCACGGCACTGGCACGCATGGCGCTGCACCGCGGCCAGCCGCTGCCGCCGACGGTGCTGGCCTTTCCGCTGGAGTTCGCCGCGCTGCAGCCGGCCCTGCGCGCCTTCGTCGCGACGCTGTTCGAGGACAACCGCTTCCAGGTGCGGCCGCTGCTGCGCGGTTTCTACTTCACCAGCGCGGTACAGACCGGCGAGCAGCAGGCCCCGGCCGGCCGCGCCGTGGCCGAGCAGTTCGGGCTGGCGGCACCGCCAGCCGCCGCGGCCGAGCCGCCCGCCACCGAGCACGGCTACTTCCTCCGGGGCCTGTTC
The DNA here is from genome assembly GCA_023410975.1 of Pseudomonadota bacterium. Classification (GTDB taxonomy): domain Bacteria; phylum Pseudomonadota; class Gammaproteobacteria; order Burkholderiales; family Burkholderiaceae_C; genus Azohydromonas. The sequence continues at coordinate 1,443 of JAEYPG010000232.1, read as the reverse complement.
TCCGAGGTGATCTTTGCCGACCGGGACCTGGTGCGGCGCCACGCCAGCCCCGCCCGGCAGCGCCTGCGCACGCTGAGCTATGCCGGCGGCGTGCTGGCGCTGGCGGTGGTGCTGGCGCTGTGGTCCTGGTCCTATGCGGGCAACCGGCAGCTGGTGGCGAGCGTGCAGGCCGACTTGGACAAGGCGCTGCGGCTGCAGGAGGGCCGCCTGGACCTGGCCTCGCGCATCGAGGCGCTGGAGCTGCTGCAGAACCGCACCGAGGAGCTGGCGGCCTGGCGCGCGCAGCGGCCCTGGACGGTGGGGCTGGGCCTGTACCAGGGCGAGGCCGTCGAGCTGCGGCTGCGCCAGGCCTGCTTCCTGGGCCTGCGCCGCGTGATGCTGGAGCCGGTGGCGCAGGCGCTGGAGGCCTACCTGGCCGAGGTCAACCGGCACGCCGACGAGCTGCGGCCTGTGGCCCGCGCCAGCACGGCGGCCGCCCCGCCCACCGCACCCGCCACCACCGCCGCCACGGGCACGCGCTACGCGCAGCCCTCGCCCACCGACGTCGAGGAGGCCTACAAGGCGCTGAAGACGTACCTGATGCTGGCCGAGCGCCAGCGCATGGACAGCGGCCACCTCGCCGACCAGGTCACGCGCTTCTGGCGCGGCTGGCTCGACGACAACCGCGGCGCCATGCCGCGCGAGCGGCTGCTGCGCAGCGCCGAGCGGCTCATCTCCTTTGCCATGGCGCAGTTGCAGGACCCGCTGTTTCCGGTCATCGACAGCAACTTCGCGCTGGTGGACCAGACGCGCGAGCAACTGCGCCGCGCGGTGCAGGGCACGCCGGCCATCGAGCGCGTGTACGCCGACATCAAGACGCGAGCCTCCACCCGCCACGCCCCGGTGACGGTGGCTGCCATCGTGGGCGAGCGCGACCAGGCGTTGCTGGCCGGCAGCCACGTGGTGTCGGGCGCCTTCACGCGCGAGGCCTGGCAAGGCTATGTGGAAGGCGCCATCAAGGAGGCCGCGCACGGCGAGCTGCAGAGCGCCGACTGGGTGCTGCGCACGGCCACGCGCGACGACCTCTCGCTGCAGGGCAGCCCGCAGCAGATCCGGCGCACGCTCACCGAGCTCTACAAGGCCGAGTACGTGCGCGAGTGGCAGCGCTTCATGCAGGGCGTCGCGGTGGCGGAGTTCGGCAGCTTCGACGCCGCGGCGGCGCACATGAACCGGCTGGGCGACCCGGCCGAGTCGCCGATCCGCAAGCTGTTGCTCACCCTCGCCGCGCAGACCGCCTGGGACAACCCTTCGCTGCTGGCGCAGCAGGCCACGGCGCAGGCCCAGGCGGGCGTGGTGGAGTGGCTGCGGCAGTCGCTGCAGCGCTGGTCGCCGGCGCCGGTGGAGGTGAAGCTCGACGCCAGCGCCGGGAACGGCGGCGATCCGGCAGAGCCGAAAGCCTTAGGC
>JAEYPG010000214.1 GCA_023410975.1 Pseudomonadota bacterium | reverse complement strand
ATGCCGGATGCTGCCGTCGCACCCGGCACGGACTGCGCCTTGCGGTCCTCGGCGCGTACCAGCCCACGCAGCACGGCCAGTTCGCCGCGCTGATCGACGTACACCACCGCGCCGGCCGACGGCAGGTCGCGCGGGTCGATCTGCTGCAGGCTCCGTTCGATGTCATCCCGCTCCCGGCCTGCTTCCTCCTGCTGCGCTTCCAGGGCGGCAAAGGTTTGAGCATCGTTCTCGGCGTCGAGTTCGTCGAGCTGGCCTTCCAGTTCCTCGACCCGTGCGTCCAGGGCATCCAGGCGCTGCTGCTGCTCCTCGGTCGCTTCTCTCTCGACCGTGCGGCAGTGGTCGAACGCCTGCCGGTCGCTGTAGGTCAATCCGGTGCGGACCTCCACCCACTGCCAGCACCCTTCAGCGCGCACAGATTCGGCTTCACGCTCCAGGCGTTCCAGCGCCAGCCGCTCCAGCAGCGCCAAATTCGTCATATAGCCGGGCGCGTTTTCATCGTCAGAAAACAGGTCGCGCCGAATATTCCCGCCTGCCGCCTCATAGGCTGCAAAGCCCACGAATTGGGCCAGCGGGTTATTTGGCGGCACATCGCGCTCAGTCAGTTTACGGCGCAAATTGTGCGCCGACCGCTCCCAAGGCGACGACCCCTCCCAAACCGATTCCTGCAAGGAGTGATCTTCAGTGAGGGTCAACGCCATCAACTGTTCCAGCTCGATCTTGTCGTCCCGGTACAGCGCCATGAGCTTCGGACTGATATTGGCGAGCTTCAGCCGACGCTCCACGGTAAGGGTACTGATGCCCCAGGCATCCGCAATCTGAGAAACCGACCGGCCTTGCTCGATCAGGGCCTGGAAAGCGTCCAGCAAATCGCTGCCGTGCAGCGGTTCGCGGGCACAGTTTTCCGCTGTCGAAACCGACAACGCATCTTCTTGCGAAACTTCCAGGCAGCGCACCGGGAAATCCGCCCCGATCTTGCCCTGCGTGAAAAGCAGGTTCAGAGCCTCCAGGCGGCGCCCACCGGCGACGACGCCGTAGCGACCCGTGTGCTTGGGGGCCTTCTTGCCGCACAACTCTGCCCGAACGATGAGGTTGTGCAGCAGGCCTTGCGAATGGATCAGTGCGGCCAGTTCCTCGACGCCGCGCGCCGCGCTTTTGCGGCGGACATTGAGCGGGTCCTTGTGCAGCAGCTTCAACGGAATCGTGATTTCGCTGCCCCGCACGGTTTGCGCGGCTTGGGCCAGTTGAGCTTGATCGGAGAAATCCATGCTTGAACTCCTGCCTCTGGACGGGAGGCGCCGACATCACGTTGGGTGATGAGATAAATATAGTGCTTGGAACCAAATAATCAAGCCGAAGAGGGTGGCTGATTCATCGGGTTTCCGATTTGATAATGCGGCGCGTCTGCAAGAGATCGACTGCATCGGAGCCGCGTCGATGCGCTCGATCCAGCAAACGATCACAGCAAAGATCACTTACCTTGCTTCAAGCTTGGGCAGCTTGAATATATGGCGCTATGAACTATATTTAAGATGTTGCTTCTGAAGTCATTCCGAAACGAAAGCGGCAACGACATTCCGGCTGCTGCTGCTCATCACTGGAGAAGACCATGGCGCACCTCATTGACACCACCACCGGCCAGGCGGCTATTGCTTATGTCGGCGAGGCTCCCTGGCACAAGCTCGGCCAGCGCCTGACCGCCGGCGCCGACCTCGAAACCTGGCGCCGCGAAGCCGGGCTGGCGTACACGGTCCAGCGCACGCCGGTGCTGTTCCAGCGCGCTCATGCCGGCGCATCCGACCGCATCGAGGCCATGGAAGGCCGGGACGTGCTCTACCGCTCGGACACCGGCGCGGCATTGAGCGTCGTCAGCCGCAGCGGCTATCACGTGGTGCAGCCCGGCGAAGTGCTGGACTTTTTCGGCCGGCTGGCCGAGGCCGGCGGCTTCGTGCTGGAAACCGCTGGGGCGCTGTCGGATGGCAAGCGGGTGTGGGGGCTGGCGCGCGTGAACGATGGTGCGCCTGTCGTCGGTCAGGACACGGTGCGGCCGTACCTGCTGCTGGCGACTTCCTACGATGGAACGATGGCCACCACCGCCAAGTTCACCGCCATCCGGGTCGTGTGCCACAACACGCTGACCATGGCCGCGGGTTCTGATACTGGCGCGCAGTCCGAGCAGGACGCAACCGTTGGGCCGGTGGTGCAGTGCGTGCGCGTGCCGCACATGACGAAGTTCGACGCGGGGGCGGTGCGCCAGCAGTTGGGCATCGTGCTGACGGCCTGGGATCGCTGGTTGGTCGAAGCCCGGCTGCTGGCGCAGGTGGACGTGACCGAGGCCCAGGCCGACCGGCTGGTGTTCGATCTGCTGTCCAGTGTCCAGCGCCCGCCCAAGAACCAGCCGCTGCGGGACGTGCGCGGGAGCCGCAGCTACAAGCGGCTGATGAGCCTGTTTGGTGGCGAGCAGATCGGCGCCGACCTCTGCGGCACCCGCAGTGCATGGGCACTGCTCAACGCCGTCACGGACTACGTGGACCACGAGCGGGGGCGCAGCGACGACACGCGCATGACCTCGGCGTGGTTCGGTGCCGGCGAGGGCCTGAAGCTGCACGCATGGGATGCGGTGCGCGAGCTGGCGGCGAAAGCCGGCGCGCTGCCGGAAGTTGTGGCCTGACGAGGCCGCTTGCAGGGTGAAGGCCCTGCAAGGCGTGCCGATGCAGCCTGCACCGCTTCCTCGGCCACCCGCCCGGCGCCCGTGCCGGGCCTTTGCCAGGACCTGCCATGATGACTGCTCACGATATGGTCGGCGGCATCGAGCACAACGGCGGCGCCTGTGCCGGGTTGGCGTGATGCGGCTCGCAGGCGCCACGGGTCAATGCGCAACGTGCCGGCACTGGCAACGCCGCGGCGGCACGATCCTCCCGGCCACCCTCGGATGCCGCGCCTTCGAGGACGAGTTGCCGCCTCGCACCGCCGCCATGTTGACCTGCATTGCCGTGGAGCGGGCCAGCGCCGGCGCGTGCCCGGCATGCAAGCCGCTGGTGAGCGAGCCCGACGCCTACCTGGCACTTGACCTGCCGTTGTCGCTGGTGCCGGCCGTGGTGGTGAGCGCGCTGCCGCACAATCCGCCGCTGCGCCAGCGGCGCCCAAGCATCACCAAGCCCGGGGCAGCGAAGGCCATGGCCCAGAGCGCGGCGCTGGGCTTGATCGCCTCGACGCTGCAAGGCCTGCAGCCGACGACACCCATGATCCCCGACAAGCCCCCCCAAGACGCCCATGCAGCGGCAGGTGCTGGAGGTGTTGCGCGAGGTGCTCGCCGCAGGGGAGAAGCTGCTGCCCGACATGGACCAGCGCGCCCTCGGGGGGCTGACCAAGCATGAGCGCAACGAGGTGCTGGGCGTCTATCCGGACGGTGAGCACATCGGCAATACCGCGACGCGCATCTGCCACCGCATCCCCGGTGCCAGCGTGCGCACCCTGCGCGCGCTTGTTGCCTGCGGCCATGCACGCTGCAAGAGCGGCGTGTTCATCGCCCAGGTTCGGTCCACCTGTCCCACCCCCTGACCGGATTCTTCCGCACGCCATGGACAACTCCTCTCACCGCGTTCGCCAGGTCTCCTGCCAAGAGTTCAGCCAGGCGCTGCAGCGTGCCGGCTACGGGCTTGGCGCAGGGCTCGCTTTTCGCTACGACGCACGCCGGGACGAAACCATCTGGATGGTCGACGGCCAGCCTGTCGGGCTGACGGTTGGCCGCGTCGGTGCGATCCGGGCGTGTTACCTGGCCGAGCACCAGCCCGTGGCACCCGCCGCCAGCGCCAACCGCACCGTGAGGCAGGCATGAGCACGGCACCGCAAGAGTGGTGGCAGCAAGGCCTCTTCGAGTGGCAGCGCGAAGCCCTGCAAAGCCGCCAGGAGCTCGCGGCGCTGCGCGTCCAACACCGAGCCCTGCTGCTGGCGCTGCAGGGCCTGCTGGCGGCAGTCGGCGGCCCGCAGGGTACCGATGCCGTCACCATCGAGCTCGCACAGGCGCGCCGCGCCGCGGCCGACGCCATCGAGATTGTCCGCGCCACTTGATCCCGTTGCCCTTCATACCGCGACTGCAAGAGGGACAGCGATAGCGAAGGTTTCCATGACGGCCAAGGAGTTCGACGGCCTCGGGCAGAGGCTGGGCAAGATAACACCGTAAGAGGGTGGCCATCGCGCGGGAGCGGCACGGACTCACGCAGCCGCACGTGCTGACCGCCGCCCACGACGTACCCGGGGACTGGGTGTGCGTGGAAGTCCGGCTGCTGCCGCCCGAACTGGCGCGGCAGGTGCGGGAGATGGAAATGCCAAGCGCGCGAGCAGGCCAAGGCCGAGGTGGGCTTGCGCTGAAGCACGCTTGTCCCGGGCAGCAGTCACGCAGGTAAAGGGCATTGCCTTGGTACGCCTCAACGACACGTCATTCTTCTGTCATCGAAATCGACGCCAATTCCGTTGAGGTCGGAATAGATTCAAGAGCAGGAGCAGGAAATGCCGCTGTGGAGGCCGGTACTCAAGCGCGACCGGATTGCGAGCGAGTCGAGATTCAAGCACCTCGGTGAGTCGTCGGTCGATGCGCTCAGGCGTGTCGAGGCCGAATGCGATTGGAG
>JAEYPG010000191.1 GCA_023410975.1 Pseudomonadota bacterium | reverse complement strand
GGCGTGGACCTCAACGCGCTGCGCAAGCGCGCCGAGGCGCTGCTGCTGGAGCTGCGCTGCGCCGATGCCGGCGACGGCGCCTTCGGCCGTGCCGCGGCCGAGCTGTCCAACTGCCCCAGCGGCGCCCGGGGCGGCGAGCTGGGCTGGGTGATGGCGCAGGACGTGGCACCGGAGTTCGGCAAGGAGGTCTTCGGCCATCCCGAGGTCGGCGTGCTGCCGCGACTGGTGCACAGCCGCCACGGGCTGCACGTGGTCGAGGTGCTGGAGCGCGAGGGCGGCGAGCCGCAGCCCTTCGAGCAGGTGCGCGTGGCGGTGTCGCTGTCGCTGCAGCAGCAGGCCTGGATCACGGCGCTGCGGCAGTACCTGCGCGTGCTGGGCGGCGCGGCCGAGCTCGCGCACGTGGCCTTCGAGGTGGCGGACACGCCGCTGGTGCAGTAACGCTTGGTGTCCCGCGTCGCCGCGGCGCGGGACTTGCCCTGGATTTACATGCCCGACGACCTGCTGCAGCGGCTGCGCCGCTTCCATGACGACGCGTTCCCGCAATACGAGCAGCGCTTTCGGGAACTGGTGGACCAGGGGCAGAAGCCGACCACGCTCTTCATCGGCTGCTCCGACTCGCGCGTGGTGCCCTACCTGCTGACGGGCGCGGGTCCGGGCGAGCTGTTCCTGGTGCGCAACGTGGGCGCGCTCGTCCCTCCTTATGACGGCTCGGCCGGCTACCACGGCACGGCAGCGGCCATCGAGTTCGCGGTGCTGCAGCTCGAAGTGCAGCGCATCGTGGTGTGCGGCCACAGCCACTGCGGCGCGATGCAGGCGCTGTACGGCGAGGTCTCGCCGGAGGCGAAGAACCTCAAGGTCTGGCTGGACCTGGCGCGCGAGGCCGCGCTGCCCGTGGTGCCGAGCCCCGAGGCGCTGCGCCGCACCGAGCAGCGCGCCGTGGTGCTGCAGCTGGAGCGGCTGATGGACTACCCCATGGTGCGCCGCCGCGTCGAGGGGCGGCAGCTCACGCTGCACGGCTGGCACTACGTGATCGAGGACGGCGAGATCCACGTCTTCGACGTGCGCCGCGGCGGCTTCGTGCCCGCCTCCCGGGCCGAGCACAGCGGCACCGGCCCCTTCAGGGACGAGCCGGCCGATGCGCAGGAACTGTTCAACGAGATCGGCAGCGGCTGGCCGCCGCGGCCGTGAGGTTTCGTGCGGGCACGCCAGCGTGCCGGGCGGGTTGGCGCAAAGCCTGCGCCGCCGCCCTTGGGCTTCACGTCCCCAGCCGAATCGTCACCAGCAGTGCGCTGTCCTCGTGCGGCGAGCGCAGCTCGTGCGGTTGTTGCCTGGGCACCAGCACCACGTCGCCGGCCTCGAGGTCGAGCTGCTGCTCGCCGGCGGCGAGCTGGACGCTGCCGGTGAGGCACTGGATGGTGCACTCGCCGGATACCCAGTGGGCGGGCAGCACGCCGCCGGCGCGAAGCACCACGCGCAGCAGCTGCAGCTCGGCGCTCTTGATCAAGCTGACGCTCACGGCGTCGGGCGGCAGGGTGCCGTCGGGATGCAGCCGGATGGGCTGCAGCGGGGATGCGTGTTCGAGGGCCATGGGCGCAGCATCGCCAGCGCGGCGCGGGCCCGCAAGCCGCGGTGCCCAAGCCCACCAGTGGCAGCGGGGACATCGCGCGGACGGCGCGTCCCATCGCGGCGCGGCATGACAAGGATCAAGCCGCGCTGCTGCGGGGCTGCGTATCGTCCCTAACCTGTCCGAAATCTGCCGTGCCCATGAATTCCCACATCGACCCCGTCCTCGCGCCCACCCTGGAGCAAAGCCGCCTGCAGCCGCTGCGGCTGGGCGGGCGCTCGCTGCTGCCCATCGTGCAGGGCGGCATGGGCGTGGGCGTGTCGGCGCACCGCCTCGCGGGCAGCGTGGCCGCCCTGGGCGGCGTGGGCACGATCAGCTCGGTGGACCTGCGCCGCCACCATCCGGACCTGATGGCGCGCACCGAGGGCGCGGCCGCGCACGCGGGCCACGAGGCCGAGGGCAAGGCGCTCATCGACGCCGCCAACCTGGAAGCGCTGGGGCGCGAGATCAAGGCCGCGCGCGAGCTCTCGCAGGGCCGCGGGCTGCTGGCCATCAACATCATGCGTGCGGTGGCGGAGTACGCCGCCAGCGTGAAGAAGGCGCTGGAGTGCGGCATCGATGCCGTGGTGGTGGGCGCGGGGCTGCCGCTGGACCTGCCCGACCTGGCGCAGGACCACCCCGAGGCGCTGCTGGTGCCCATCCTGTCGGATGCGCGCGGCGTGCAGCTCATCGTCAAGAAGTGGGAACGCAAGAAGCGGCTGCCCGATGCCATCGTCATCGAGCACCCGCGCCTGGCCGGCGGCCACCTGGGCGCGGCCAAGGTGCAGGACCTCAACGACCCGCGCTTCGACTTCGAGAACGTCATTCCCGCCGTGCTGGAGTTCCTCAAGAAGGCTGGCATCGAGCGCGAGATCCCCATCATTGCCGCCGGCGGCGTGCGCAGCTACGAGGACATCGCGCGGCTGCAGTCGCTGGGCGCCGCGGGCGTGCAGCTGGGTACGCCCTTCGCCGTCACGCAGGAATGCGACGCGCATCCGGAGTTCAAGCGCGTGCTGGCCGAGGCGCGCGACGAGGACATGGTCGAGTTCACCAGCGTGGCGGGCCTGCCCGCGCGCGGCGTGAAGACGCAGTGGCTGCAGTCCTACCTCAAGGCCGAGCCCCGGCTGCAGGAGAAAGCGCACGCCAAGTCGCGCTGCACCAAGGTCTTCGACTGCCTGGCGCAGTGCGGGCTGCGCGACGGGCTGCCGGGCTGGGGCCAGTTCTGCATCGACCACCAGCTCGCCGCGGCGCTGCGCGGCGAGGTCAAGAAGGGGCTGTTCTTCCGCGGCAAGGGCGCGCTGCCCTTCGGCAGCCAGATCCGCAGCGTGCGCGAGCTCATGGATCGGCTGCTCACGCCTGCGGGGAACTTGCCGGTGGCCGCGCTGGCGCAGGACGCCGCCGTGCCGGCCTGAAGCCGGCCACGCGCGGCAAGCCCCGGGGAACTCCGGCGCGCGAGCGTGGTCTGGATCATCAGGGCTGCACACCGCGGCCCTGCGGGTTTCCCTAAGGCCTGAGGCCTGCGCACAGCGCTTGCCGGTGCGGGTGTGCTGGGGCTAAGGTGGAAGCCCGATCCCAGCCCTTTCACACATGGAGGACCGCAAAATGAACGACATGAGCACCCCGGACGCCACCACCGCCAACAATCCTGGCATGGACCAGCTCAAGAGCGATCTGAAGGCCATCGTGGCCGATGCCGAGGCGCTCATGCGCTCCAGCGCCGCCAGCGCCAGCGCCAGCGCCACCCAGCTGCGCGAGCGGCTGCGCGAGGCGCGCCACGACCTGCGCGACCTGCAGGCCAACGCCGTCAACAAGACGCGCGCCGCCGGCCAGGCCGCCGACGACTACGTGCACGACAAGCCCTGGCGCTCCATCGCCGTGGCCGCCGGCGTCGGTTTCCTGGTGGGCATGCTCATCGGCCGGCGCTGAGCCCGGCACGGCCGGGCCGGCACCGCAGCCGCCCGGCCTGCTCAGAACGAACCCGCCGCGAGGCGGGTTTTTTCTTGCCGGCACCGATCCGTTGCTCCATCAACCAGGTTGCGCGGCGAGCGGTGCCGAAAAAGAAAAAGCCGGGGCGAAACTCCCGGCTTTGCGGCCCGGCCGGCCGCCGGGGCCGGCGCTCAAGGCGGGCTCGGGCTTCATTCCAGTTCTGTTTTAAGAGTGAAGTAAATCCCGTTCGGGCTGAGCCTGTCGAAGCCCCCGGCGCAGCCGGCCCACAGGCCCTTCGACAAGCTCAGGGCGAACGGTGATCTTTCACTGACGACT
>JAEYPG010000162.1 GCA_023410975.1 Pseudomonadota bacterium | reverse complement strand
CGCCCGCCCGGCGCGGCAGCTCCATCTGCTGCAGCAGCTGGCTCAGGCCGATGACGGCATTGAGCGGCGTGCGGATCTCGTGGCTCATGTGCGCGAGGAACGCGCTCTTGGCCTGGTTGGCGGCTTCGGCCTGGGCCGTGCGCTGGCGCAGCTCGTCCTCCATGCGGCGCCGCTCGGTGAGGTCCGCAATCATCGCCAGGAAGCCGATGACGTCGCCGGGCAGGTCGCGCAGCAGCGTCACGCTCAGCAACCCGGGGAACCGCGTCCCGTCTGCGCGCACGAAAGTCCACTCGGTGCGCTGTCCGGGCTCGCCGGGCGGCGCGTCGCCGCGCAGCAAGGCGGCGTGCAGGTCCGGCGGCAGCGTCGGCTGCTGCCCCTCCCGCGGCAGGCCGAGCAGCGCCGGCAACAGCTCGTCGGCGTCGTGGAGCGCCGCGATCGGGTGGCCCAGCATCCCGGCCGCCGTGGTACGGAACATGGCCGCCGCCGCCGGGTTGAATGATGTGATCGTGCCGCGCAGGTCCGTGGTGACGATGGCGCTGCTGGCGCTGGCCACGATGGCGTGCTCGCGCGCGCTCAGGATGCGCAGCTCCGCGGTGCGTTGCTGCATCTGCCGCTCCAGCAGCTCGCGCGCGACGCGCTGCTCGTGCACGTCCGTGGCCACGGCGAACCAGCGCTCGCCCCGCCCATTGGCGTCGCACAGCAGCTGCGCGCGCACCAGGAACCAGCGGTAGTCCCCGGCGGCGTTGCGCAGCCGCAGCTCCACCTGGTAGGGCATGCCGGCGCGCCGCGCCACCTTCCACGCCGAGAGCGCCTGTGCGCGGTCCCGGGGATGGATCTGACGGGCCCAGGCGCGCGCGTTGCGCAACTGCCGCGGCAGCCCCGTGAACCGGGACCACTGCTCGTTGACGAACTCGGGCTGCCCCACCGGCGATGCGGTCCAGACGATGCTTGGGAGCAGGTGCGTCAGCGCCCGGAACTCCTCGACGGCACGGCGCTGGGCCTCCTCGGCCGCCTTGATCTCGTCGATGTCCAGCAGCGACACAATGCAGCCGCTGAACCGGCCGTCCTCGCCAAAGCAGGGTTCCGCCGCGCCCGCTACCCAGCGGAACAGGTTGTCGTTCCGGAGCAGCCTGAGCTCCAGCCGCACTGCCTGCCGCGCCGCATGGGCCTGCCGCAGTTTCTCAAGCGCGTGCTCACGCTCGTCGGGATGCAGCGCGCCGCTCCAGCCGGTTCCCCGTGCCTGCTCCGGCGTCTGGCCGGTGTAGTGCCGCCATGACGCGCTCAGGCCAATGCAGTTGCCCGCGGGGTCGCTCCACCATGTCATCACGGCCGCACGGTCGGCTAGGCGACCCAGGCCCACTTCGTCCGCGTCTGATGCTGACGCACCCATCTTTCCCCCGGTTGCTGCTTGCTGCGCAAGGCGATCTTCTTTACCGAGCCTGCGCCCGGGCAACTTCGGATTGCCACGATCAGCGGTCACCGTACCAAGGGTTTCGGCGGGTTGGTGCTGATCTTTAGCGTATTCCGCAGCAACCGGCAGGAATTGGCGACGGTTGCAAGCGCTAGCTACCACCTTATCGGGGGCTGGAGGCATGGGCCGGTGCGGATCAGGCTGGAGGCTCCTGATTCAGCATGCCGCCCGGGCCTGCTGCCGGCACGGCCCTTGCCGTGAGTGTCCAGGCCGGGACGGCTCCACAGCCATGCAGCACTCCTTCGACTTCGACCTCCTCTCCAGGCTCGCGCAGGAAGACCCGCCGGCTTTCGAGGCGCAGCGGCGGCTTCTGTTCGAAGAAGCGTTCGCGCAGATGCCGGCGCAGCACCAAGCTGCTGCACGGGCCCGCCTGGCCGAGGTCCAGGTACGCATGGCCGCGGCCCCGGGCGGTCGGCTCGCGGTTGCGATGTCAGCGATGAGCGATTCGCTGGCCGCGCTGCAGCGCAACATGCTCGTCCTGCGCGACGAACTGGCGCCGGTGGCCGTGCAGCGCTGAAAGGCAGCCTGTATCCAGGCTGGCGATGGAAGCCGGGTGCTGACCCGGCGCACCTGTGCAAGGGAATAGCCCGCGGCGGCCTGTTCCACCTGGGCCGGGTTCCGGCTGCGGTCGTTGCGTGATGGAACAGTACGCACTCGCGTGCTGCACAGCCAGCTGCTGAAGCCTGGCGCTTCGGCTAAGGGTTGATACCAACGATGCCGGGGCTGCAGGGCCGTGCAGGGCCCGTGGCGAAAGGCCGGTACGGGGCTTGCGTTGCAGGCGGGCAGCTCCCAACCCGTTCTCCATTCGCATTCCAACACCAAAGGCCCATCGATGTCCCTGAGCACCCACGCCGCGCTTCTCGTCCTGTCGGGCGTAGCCGCCACCTTCGCCGCCTTGCCCGCCCATGCTGCTGACGGCACGGCCGTGTTCAACCAAGCCTGCGCCATGTGCCACGTGCCGGGGCTGGCCAACGCGCCCAAGCTGGGCGACAAGGCCGCCTGGGGGCCTCGCGTGGCGACCGGCCGTGAGGCGCTGCTCAGCAGCGCGCTCAAGGGCAAGGGGGCCATGCCGGCCAAGGGCGGCAACCCCAAGCTGAGCGACGACGAGGTGGCCGCCGCGGTGGACCACATGCTGGCCTCGGTCAAGTGAGCTTCGCGTTGACGCCCATGAGGACACGGACCTTGGGGCAAAAGCGCTGATAGAACAACATACTCGGTTCATTTCCAGCGGCCCGGCAACGGCTTTTCTGTCGCGCGCGCATTTCCTGCCTCTCCTTTCCTCATCCCTCTCTTTGCCTTGCACGGTGTGCCTGCCGATCAGTGAGCGGGTTGTCCTCGTTCCTTTGCGGCTGCGTTTCGGAAAGAGGACGGGGCTTGCTCAAGCTCCAAGTTCAGGTGACGCGCTGCGCCCGTCGGCACGTGAGGTTGTCGAAGGTCGTGGGGAGGCGGGCATCGGGGACGGGTAAGGCAGCCGTGCGTTTGCTGATGTGTTGCGTGTGTACCGAGTATGTTGCTTATGTTTTGACCACCTTGCCAGACGACGTTGTCCTTCCCGTTGCCGGCTCAACGTCTGGAGGCATGGGTGCCGGGGGCCTTCAAGGACTACCTGGCCCGCTGGTGGTGGCGCCCGTAAAAAAGCCGCTCCGTGGAGCGGCTTTCGTGCTGGCTGCGGGCGCGAAGTGCGCCCCGGGGGTCAATCGTCCAGCAGCGACAGGTCGCGCACGGCGCCCTTGTCGGCCGACATGACCAGCTTGGCGTAGGCCTTGAGCGCGGCCGAAACCTTGCGTGCACGCGGCTTGGCGGGCTTCCAGCCCTTGGCGTTCTGTTCCTCGCGGCGGTGCGCCAGCTCCTCATCGGACAGCAGCACGTTGATCGTGCGGTTGGGGATGTCGATGCGGATGCGGTCGTCGTTGCGCACCAGGCCGATGGCACCGCCGGCCGCCGCCTCGGGCGAGCAGTGGCCGATGGACAGGCCCGAGGTGCCGCCGGAGAAGCGGCCGTCCGTCAGCAGCGCGCAGGCCTTGCCCAGGCCCTTGGACTTGATGTAGCTCGTGGGGTAGAGCATTTCCTGCATGCCGGGCCCGCCCTTGGGACCTTCGTAGCGCACGATCACCACATCGCCGGCCTTGACCTGGTCGTTGAGGATGTTCTCCACCGCCTCGTCCTGCGATTCGGTGACGTGGGCCGTACCCTCGAACACGAGGATGCTGTCGTCCACGCCGGCAGTCTTCACCACGCAGCCGTCCAGCGCGATGTTGCCCGTGAGCACCGCCAAGCCGCCTTCCTTCGAGAAGGCATGCTCATAGGAGCGGATGCAGCCCTCGGCGCGGTCCAGGTCCAGGCTGGGCCAGCGCGTGTCCTGGCTGAAGGCCACCTGGCTGGGAATGCCGGCCGGGCCGGCGAGGTAGAAGGTGCGGACGGCTTCATCCTGCGTGCGCACGATGTCCCACTGATCCAGCGCCTCGCCCAGCGTGCGGGCGTGCACGGTGGGCACGTCGGTGTGCAGCTTGCCGGCACGGTCGAGCTCGCCCAGGATGGCCATGATGCCGCCGGCGCGGTGGACGTCCTCGATGTGGTACTTGTTGGTGTTGGGGGCCACCTTGCACAGCTGAGGCACGACGCGCGAGAGGCGGTCGATGTCGGCCATGCCGAAGTCGATGCCCGCTTCGCGCGCAATCGCCAGCAGGTGCAGGATGGTGTTGGTGGAGCCGCCCATGGCGATGTCCAGCGTCATCGCGTTCTCGAAGGCCTTGAAGCCCACCGCGCGCGGCAGCACGCGCTCGTCCTCCTGCTCGTAGTACTGGCGGGCCAGCTCCACGATGCGGCGGCCGGCACGCTTGAACAGCTGCTCGCGGTCGGCGTGCGTGGCCACCACCGTGCCGTTGCCGGGCAGCGACAGGCCCAGCGCCTCGGTGAGGCAGTTCATGGAGTTGGCGGTGAACATGCCCGAGCACGAACCGCAGGTGGGACAGGCCGAGCGCTCCACCTCGGCCACCTCCGCGTCGGAATAAGACTTGTCGGCCGCGATCACCATCGCGACGATCAGGTCGAGCTTCTTGAACTCGACGGCCTTGGTGACGGGGTTGGCCAGGCGCGTCTTGCCGGCTTCCATCGGGCCGCCGGAGACGAAGATCACCGGGATGTTGAGCCGCATGGCGGCCATGAGCATGCCCGGGGTGATCTTGTCGCAGTTGGAGATGCACACCATGGCGTCGGCGCAGTGCGCGTTGACCATGTATTCCACCGAGTCCGCGATGATGTCGCGGCTGGGCAGCGAGTACAGCATGCCGTCGTGGCCCATGGCGATGCCGTCATCGACCGCGATGGTGTTGAACTCCTTGGCCACGCCGCCCGCAGCTTCGATCTCGCGCGCAACGAGCTGGCCCAGATCCTTCAGGTGTACGTGGCCGGGCACGAACTGGGTGAAGGAGTTGACCACCGCGATGATGGGCTTGGAGAAGTCTTCGTCCTTCATGCCGGTGGCGCGCCACAGGGAGCGGGCACCCGCCATGTTGCGGCCGGCGGTGGAGGTTTTGGAACGGTATGCGGGCATCGTGGGTGCGGATGGAAATCGCGGAAAAGGAAGCGGGCCACGCAACTGCAGGCCCCTCGCGTGCCCGTGCGAACAAGCTCTTGAGCCGCGCCCTGGGCAAAGCCCTTGATTATCCCTTAGCCCGTGGCGCGGCCCTTCCACGGGCTGGGCGCGGAGCCCGAGCCCGGCTCGATCCGGCCACGCAGCGCGCCGTGGCTTTGCGTCCTGGCGGCGAGGCGCCGGAACCCCGCCGCTACCATCGCGCGCTCGACCACAGTCCCAGTGGGAGTGCGCCATGGAAACACAGGAACTGCATCGCGGCCGCCTGATCGACCATCTGCAGCTGGTCGTCCGCGACCTGAAGGCCAGCCGGACGTTTTACGAGGCCGTCTTCGAAGTCTTGAAGATACCGATGGGCGGCAGCGGCGAGGACTATTTCTGGGCCGACGAGCTCTTCGTCTCCACGGCCGACAGCGAGGCCGCGCTGGGCCGGTTGACGGGGCGCCACCACTTGGCGTTCCAGGCGCAGGACCGGGCCATGGTGGACGCGTTCTACGAGGCCGCGCTGGCCCACGGCGGCACGGACAACGGCGCGCCCGGGGAACGCAAGTACCACCCGGGCTATTACGCCGCGTTCGTTCTGGACCCTGACGGCAACAACATCGAAGCCGTCTTTCACGGCTCGGCCAGGCGCAGCGCTGCATCGGTGGTCGTGACCTTCTGAACATCACGGACCGGTTGCCGCCGGCTTGGCTCATGCGCTCACGTGCCAGGCTCGGGGGCAACCCGATGGACGGGGCTCAGCCGCCCTGGACGAGCTGCTGCAGGCGCTGCCGGTCATCGGCAGACATGCTCAACCGCTCGTTGCGGACCTGCTCACGGGTCTTGCCGGGAGCCGCTACCGGCAAGGTGTCCAGCGGCGCGCCCTCCCTGATGAGCTGGCTTGGCTCAGCCGAACGGGCCTCGCCCTGGACTTGTGCCCGGCTCAACGAGCTCTTGGCATGCTCGGGATGGTAGGTGAAGCCGTGGTTGTTGTTGGCCAGGTGCCATTCCGAGCCGGCCATGGACAAGGTGGGCGCGAGCAGCGCCGCAGCGGCGAAGGCAACCAGCGACGACTTGCGAGCTTTCATGGATGAAGTTTCCTTTGCAGCTATTTGCTGACCGCCACAGCGGCGGCCATGGAGTCACTGTAGGAAGGGGCCCTCCACGCCTCCGTGACGCGCAGATGACAAATTCGTAATCCGCCCGGGCCTCGCCGCTGGAGACAATCGCGGGCATGCGACTGCTGGTGATCGAGGACGAGAAGCGGCTGGCCGAGTACCTGCTCAAGGGACTGGCCGAGAACGGCTACGTCGTGGACGTGGCGCATGACGGCGTGGACGGCCTGCACCTGGCGCTCGAAGGCGGGCATGACCTGGTGCTGCTGGACGTGATGCTGCCGGGCATCGACGGCTTCGCCGTGCTGCGCGCGCTGCGCGCCGTGCGCAACACGCCGGTGCTGATGCTCACCGCGCGCGACGCGGTGGACGACAGGGTGAAGGGACTGCGGGAAGGGGCGGACGACTACTTGGTCAAGCCCTTTGCGTTCTCGGAGCTGCTGGCACGCGTGCAGGCGCTGCTGCGCCGGGGCGCGCCGCAGCGCGCCGAGCCGCATGCAAGCCGGATGCAGCTGGCCGACCTGGAGCTGGACCTGGTGCGCCGGCGCGCCAGCCGTGGCGGCCAACGCCTGGATCTCACGCCCAAGGAGTTCCTGCTGCTCACGCTGCTGCTGCGGCGCCAGGGCGAGGTGCTCTCGCGCACGGTGATCGCGGAGCAGGTCTGGGACATGAACTTCGACAGCGACACCAATGTCGTGGACGTCGCCGTGCGGCGGCTGCGCAGCAAGCTCGACGATCCATTCGAGAAGAAGCTGCTGCACACCGTGCGCGGCATGGGCTACGTGCTGGAGGACCGCGCCTGTTGAAGCCGGTGCACGCGCGCTCGCTGGCGTGGCGCTTGTCGGGCTGGCTGGCGGTGCAGAGCCTGCTGGGCCTGACGCTGGTGTCCATCGGCGTCTATCTCGCCACGGCGTGGAGCCTGTCCGTACGCGAGCAGCAGACACTGGTGCAACGCCAGCTCCTGGTCGAGCACCTGCTGGACGAGGCGGCGGCCGACGGCGACCTGATCGCCGTGAGACACACGCTCGATGACTTCTTCGTCAGCAGCACCGGCATGGGCCTGCGCCTGACCATGCCGGACGGCGCGCTGCTGTACGAGCACACGGTGCTGATCGACCGCCGCCACGCAAAGCACGTGGAGTTCACGCGCCTGTGGCCCCTGGAGCCCGTGGGCACCGTCCAGGGCGAGCTGGTGCTCGACACCAGCGCCGACGACAGCCTGCTGGAGCGCCTGGCGGCCATCCTGCTGGTCAGCACGCTGGCCGGGGCGATCCTGGTGTCCTACTCGGGCTCGGTGCTGGTGCGCCGCAACCTGCGGCCCGTGCTGGCACTGTCGAACCAGATCCGCTCCCTGGGCCCGGACGAGCTCCACGGCCGGCTCGACGGGGCCGGCCAGCCCCTGGAGCTGATGCCGGTGGTTGAGCAGTTCAACGAGCTGCTGGAACGGCTGGAGCGCGCCTACGGCCAGCTGGAGGCCTTCAACGCCGACGTGGCCCACGAGTTGCGCACGCCACTGGCGGCGCTGATCGGCCACAGCGAGATCGCGCTGAGCCGGCCGCGGCCGGTGCAGGAACTGCAGGACGTGATCGGCACGAACCTGGAAGACCTGCAGCGGCTTTCCGGCATCGTGAACGACATGCTGTTCCTTTCCAGGGCGGACCGCGGCGCCCGCGCCCGCCGCACACCCCTGCCCAGCATCGCGGCGCTGGTGCACGAGGTGGTGGAGTTTCACGAGGCCTCGCTGCAGGACGCCGGCCTGCAGGTCCGCGTGACGGGCGATGCTGCTGGCGCCTTCGACGCCGCGCTGCTGCGCCGGGCCCTATCGAACCTGCTGGCCAACGCCACGCGCTATGCCTGGAGCGGAACGACCGTGGAGGTGGACATCAGCAAGCCGTCCTCCGACGTTGTGCAGCTGTGCGTCAGCAACATGGGGCAGGACATCGCGGCCGAGCACCTGCCTTGCCTCTTCGACCGCTTCTACCGTGCCGAGACATCACGCGAGCACAGTGACACCAACCACGGGCTGGGGTTGGCCATCGTGGCGGCGATCGCCCGCATGCACGACGGCACTGTCTTCGCGTTTTCAGGCTCCGGGCGCACGACCATCGGCCTGCGCCTGGCCGCCGCGTCAGCGGCCATCGGTCAGCGAGGCTCCTTGCCCGCCGGCGGCAACTCCGGGGTGGGCCCGACGTAGCGTCCACGCGGCCGGATCACCAGCGGCACCGCCATCTGTTCCATGCCGTGCGCCAGCAGCCCGACGCTGCGGGCGGTGGCGAACAAGGCAAAGGCGCCATCGGCGGGCAAGCGATGGCGGGCCACCAGCGCCGCCAGCGCCATGTCGATGTTGGGCGGCAGCCCCGTCAGCGACTCGACCTGCGCAATGAATTTCCCGATCGCCTTGGGCGGCTCGAACAATGCCAGCAGCGCCTTCGCACGCGGGTCGCCGTCGGGATACAGCTGATGGCCAAAGCCAGGAATGGACAGGCCCGCGGACAGGTAGCGGTCCACCACCGTGTCGGCGCCCAGGCGCTCCACCTCGTCGAGCAGCGCGCGCACCAGGCCGGAGGCATCGCCATGCAGGGGACCGGAGAAGGTCGTCAGCCCGGCCAGCAGGCACGCGGGCAGCGACGCGCCGGTGGAGGCGGCGATGCGGGACGAGAACGCCGAGCTGGTCAGCTCGTGGTCCGCGAGCAGCGTCATCGCGGTGCGCAGCAGCTCCGCGACGCTCGCCGGCAGGCCCCAGCCTTCCGCGAAGCGCAGGTGCAAGGGCGTGCCCGAACGCGGTGCGGCCCCGAAGCAGGAAGCGAGCTGGCCCACCAGGCCCTGCGCCTCCTCGTGCAGGACGCGCGTGAGGCGCCCGCGCGTGGAGTGGCCCGTGGCCGCCAACGTCGCCAGCAGCACGAAGGCGCTGATGCGCCCGGGCTCGTGCGGCATCACCTGCGGCGCGGCACCGAATTCCACCGCCTGCCCGGTGGCCCACAGCAACCCGGCCACGTCTTCCAGGGTCGCCGTCCGGGCGAGCGCCACCGCGTCCTGCCCCCGGTAGCAAAGACGGCCCCGCACGAACGTGCTGATGGCCGTCGGGATGCTGGGCTCCGCGCCGAACATGGTGTTGTTGGCCAGCGTTTCCACCTTGCGGCCGTCCTGCTTGCGCTTGGCCAGCGCGTTCACGTCGTCCGCCCGATAAAGGCTGCGCCGGCTGTCCTGCGGGTCCGGCGCGACTTCGATCTTTCCCCGGCTCGCGTAGGCGTAGACCGTCTGTGGCCGCACCTTCAGCAGGCTGCAGGCCTCGTCCATCGTGATCCAGGTGCCCATGGCAAATTGTCCTTTTATGTTGATTTTATATATCAAGATTGACCAGTAAATCAACATAAAACTAGCATGGCTGCACATCAAGTTCGCGTCGAGCGGAACCTTCCGCGCAGCGCGCCACCCCCCTGACGAGCCGCCATGAAGCACAAGGTCCTGCAACTCAACCCCATCCTGGTTCCCGACATCAACCAGCGCCTGGCCTCGCTGTACGAGGTGCACCGGTTCTTCGAGCTGGAGGACCCGCAGGCCTGGCTGCGGGAGCATGGCGCGACCACGGAGGCCGTCATCACGGGCGGGCACACGGGCATCTCCAGGCAGATGCTGGCGCAGCTGCCGGCGCTCAAGGTGGTTGCCGTCAACGGCGTCGGCACGGACGCGGTGGACCTGGCCTATTGCCGGTCCCGGGGCCTGCCCGTCACCGCCACGCTGGGCGCGCTGACCGAGGACGTGGCCGATCTCGCCATCGGGCTGCTCATCGCGGCCTGCAGGAACCTGTGCGCGGGCGACCGCTTCGTGCGCGACGGGCAATGGGAGCTTTACCCGCAGCCCAGCGCGATTCCGCTGGCGCGGCGCTTCAGCGGCATGCGGGTGGGCATCGTCGGCATGGGCCGCGTGGGGCGCGCGGTTGCCACCCGCGCAGCCGCATTTGGTTGCCCGATCGCCTACACGGACCTCCAGGCCATGGCCGATGTGCCGCACCGGTTCGTCGCCGACCTGGTCCAGCTCGCACGCGAGTCGGACGCCCTGGTGCTTTGCGCCGCCGCCGACAAGGCCGAGGGCATCGTGAACGCGGCCGTGCTGGACGCGCTGGGCCCGCGTGGTTTCCTGGTCAACGTAGCCCGCGGACGCCTGGTCAACGAACCGGACCTGGCCGCCGCCGTGGAGGCCGGCCGGATTGCGGGTGCCGGGCTTGACGTGTTCGTCGACGAGCCGCGCGTGCCCGCCGCGCTGCGCCAGTCGGACCGCGTGACGCTGCAGGCCCATCGGGCCAGCGCCACGTGGGAGACGCGCACCGCCATGGCCGAGATGGTCCTGTCCAGCCTGGCGCAAGCGCTGGCCGGCGAGCGTCCGCAGATGAGCCTGACGACCTGATCCGGGCCCGTAGCCCCATCCACCGCCCCACGCATTCCCAACACGAACGGAGACAAGCCATGTTCAGAAGACACTTCACGGCCCTGGCCGCCGCTGCACTGGGCGCCTGCATGTTCGGCCCCGCGGCAGCGCAGTCCTACCCGTCCAAGCCCATCACGATCATCATCGGATCGAGCCCCGGCAGCACCACCGACGGCCTCGCGCGTGCGATCGGTGCGGAGATCACCAAGGAAACCGGGCAGCCGGTCATCGTGGACAGCCGCGCCGGCGCATCCGGCGGCATCGCGGCCCAGGCGGTGGCGCGGGCGGCGCCGGACGGCTACACGCTGTTCATGACCACGAACACGACGCAGGCCGCCAACCCGCACCTGTTCAAGAAGATCGCCTACGACCCGATGAAGGATTTCGCGCCGGTCAGCCTGCTGGTGAAGGGGTACATGCTGCTGGTGGTCAACCCGGGCGTGAAAGCCGCCAACGTGCAGGAGCTCATCGCCCTGGCGAAGAAGGACCCGGGCAAGCTCAGCTTCGGCGAAGGCAGCTCCTCCGCGCGCGTCGCCACCGAGCTGTTCAAGCAGATGGCGGGCGTGCAGCTGAACCATGTGCCCTACAAGGCCAACCCGCCGGCGGTGATCGACCTGGTCTCCGGGCAAACGGACCTGATGACGGTGGACCTCACCACCAGCCTGCCGCAGGTCAAGGCCGGCAAGCTGCGCGCGCTGGGGGTGACCAGCCCGAAGCGCTCGGCCCTGGTGCCCGACGTCCCGACCCTGGCGGAGTCGGGCCTGCCCGGGTACGAGTCGGGCTACTGGAACGGCCTGTACGCGC
>JAEYPG010000143.1 GCA_023410975.1 Pseudomonadota bacterium | reverse complement strand
CAACAGTGTCTTGACGCGCGCCTGCCAGAGCGCGCAGGGCGCTGGAGCGCGTGCATGGCGGCCAAACGAGAAGCCTCCACCAAGCGGCGATACTGGAGCCTGCTTTGCATCAACAACTTCCATGAATCTCAAAATCGTCGTTTACAGCAAGAGCGCCTGCTCCCAGTGCTATACCGCCAAGCGCCTGCTCGAACGCCGTGGCCTGCCCTTCGAAGTCATCCAGATCGACGACGAGGCCGAGCGGCAGGCGTTCTATGAGCGGTGCGGGCCCAGCGTGCGCCAGATGCCGCAGATCTTCATCAACGACCAGCGCGTGGGCGGCGTGGCAGGGCTGCAGGCGGCGCTGGCACAACTGGCGCAGGCGGCGCGCTGAGCCCGGGCGGCCGCTTCTAGGCCGCCGCACAGGGCAGGCGCATCGGTTGCGCCATCACCCAGCCTTTCCAGGCAACGCTGCGCCGCCACGGCCAAGCTCGGCGCCTTGTTCAAGACCTTCGTGCTTCATGACGTGCCCGCGCTGGCGCGGTGCACGGGATCGGTCCGCGCCTGGGGCCGGGCCTGCCTGACATCGCCGCGCCGCCGGCGCTCGCCCAGCCATCCGCTTGCATGCGCGGTGTCCATTGCGCACCTTGGTTCGCACCACAGGCTGGCAGCCATGTTTTGCGAGGGCAGGGGCATCATTTGCCAACTGTTCGCAATTTCAGATTTCTGTCGCATCAAGATTTAACAAGCTCCGCTTTTCGCTGCCTGTGGAGAGCCAAGTTTTTGTCTTGATGCGCCTCGGTTACATCGTTGACGTGGATTTCCGGGCGTGGCGAATTCGATACGGATAACGAGGCGCGCATTTGCCTGTCCTACGATCCGCCGTCGCTTCAGCGGAGTTTCCCGCTGATTTGATCCGGCGGTCATGGGCAGGCGGCGCCAGCGGTTTCCCCTGTCCGGGCCGTCTCCAGAAGGCCTTCCGAGGAGACTTGCCTTGAGCGCTACACCGCCGCGAGCCCGCCTGGTCCTGAGTGGCTGCGCGCTGCTACTGGCCGCCTTGGCGGCCCAGGCGCAATCCGGCCCGGCCGGGACCTCGGCCAGCAGTGCCGCGGGTCCTTACTACCTGGGGGCCTCGGTCGCGCGGGGGCGTGACTCGAACGTGTTCCGCGTGCAGCCGGGCCAGGGGCCCCAGTCGGACTCCTACACCACCGGCTCCGTGCTGGCCGGCGCGGACAGGCCCATCGGCCGTCAGCGCGTGTACACCGATCTGGCCCTGAGGCGCCAGCGATTCAATCGCCTCAAAGAGCTCGACAACAACGGTTATGGCGCCAGCGCGGGGTTGGACTGGGAAACCGCCGGGCGTTTTTCCGGCCAGGTGAAAGGCACGAGCGAGAAATCCCTGGCGGCCTATGGCTCGCCATTCACGGCCACCACGCTGCGCGAGCGAAATATCCTGCGCGAGCGCACTTTCAACGCCTCGGTGCAGCGCGGCACCGCACGCAGCAAATTGCAGCCTTTCGTGGGTTTCAATACGCGCAAGTCGGAGTATTCCGCCGAGGCCTACCGTTTTCGCAACAACGAGCGCCGCGCCGTGCGCGCCGGCGTGCGCTGGCATCCCAGCGACCGGCTGACGCTGGCCGCGGCGGCGGTGCATGCGCGGGGCAAATATCCGTTTTCCCGTACCAGCGGCGGCATCGCGCCGCTGCCCGATGAGTACCGCAGCCGTGGCATCGAGATCAGCGCCGACTGGGAAGCCACCGGCAAGAGCCGGCTGGATGGCCGCATCGGTTACGAGCAGCGCCGCTACGAGCTCGCGACGCGCCGCGACTTCTCGGGCATCAACGGCCTGGTGCGATGGCGCTGGCAGCCCACCGGCAAGCTCACGTTCACCACCTCGCTGGTGCGCGACGCCGACGACACCGACCGGCTCCTGCCTGCGGACACCACCGACCTCACGGCCGCGGGCTCGCGGGTGACGAACTCGGCCATCCTCGACGGCACCTGGCAGGCCACCGCCAAGGTGGCCGTCAACGCCAACCTGCGCTACAGCGACCGCAAGCTGGTCAACCCGGTCGTGGACGCCGGCGGCGGTGTGCAGAACCTCAGCGGCAGCGACACCACGCGCTTCACGGCGCTGGGCGCCACCTGGGAGGCCACGCGCAACGTCTCAGCCGGCTGCAACGTCGGCCGGGTATCGCGCACCACGAATTCCAGCCTGAGCTTCCCGTACAAGGCCAACACCGTGAATTGCCAGGTGCAGGCCCTGCTGCGCTGAAGACGGGTCAGCGCTCCCGTGCTCCAGCGGCGGTGCGGTTGCCCGGCAACGGCTGCCCGGTTTCATGAACTGTGCGGGATGGGTCGGGGAATGGCCGGCTCGTCGAATTGATGCCGAGGAAAAGCGGCTGCAAGCTGGTATTTTTTAATTTTTGGCATTTAAAATATATATTTTTTGGCAGGGGCATACTCGCATTATAACAAATTTGGAATTTGTGCTTCGCAGGGCTGAAAATTGCGGCGAATTGGTGTGGGGATTGGTCCCGCCTTCTTTCAATTCGCTACGCATTTTAATGAATGTCCGCACATTGAGGTGGTTGCGCCGATAAATGAAGCGCTATTTACCTCGCCTAGCTCTCGCTAACCATTCGTGAAAATGAAATAAGACGTAGGGCGCTGGTCGCGCGCCTTCGGCTTGTACAGTCCGCGCCCAGTGGATGCAGCTCGCGGGCAGACATCCCCATCCGAAGAATGTGGCAGTTTGCGCCGGCTTTTGCCCGCCGCATGCCGGGTGCCATTTCCATGGCATGCCCCGCCCTGCCACGAATCAACCGTGGGTATCTATTTATGCGCAATCTTTTTTCGCGCTTTTTTCTGGGCAGTTCCTCGGTATTGGCTGCCGCCGCGCTGGCGGCCTGTGGCGGCGGCGGGGACGCCACGCCGCGGGAGCCTGCCATCGTATCGGCGCCGGAGCTGGCGCAGCCGCAGTTGCTTGAAACGGCTCGGTCCCTGGACACCGGAGCCGGCGCCGCCACGGCGGACGAAGGCAGCGACGACCTCATCACGTCCTTTGACCCGCAGCCTTGGGAGCTGGAATACGACGACGCCACGGCGCAGGCCTTCATCGCCAGCCTGCCGCCGGTGTCCTCCGAGGCGCGTGCGGCCGGCACGCGCGTGAAGTGGAATCCGGGCCACTACGTCGCGCTCAGCCGCCGCGACGTGGGTTCACTGCACACCGCGCTGCGCGAGATCCGGGACGTTCCGCAGGCCAAGGGCCTGCTGCTGCGCTACAGCTGGCGCCAGCTGGAGCCGCGCAAGGGCCAGTACAACTTCGCCACCATCGACCGCGACGTGGCGCTGGCGCGCTCCTACGGCAAGCGGGTGTTCATCATGATCGAGACCAAGGTCTTCAAGCCCGGCCTGCGCGCGGCGCCCGACTACATGTACACGCGCGAGTACGGCGGCGGTGCCTACAAGACCCGCATCAGCGCCAAGCCCACGTTGGGCACCAGCCACCGCTATGGCGAGAACATCGCGCTGTTCAACGACAAGGTGCGCGACCGCCTCATCGCGCTGACCAGTGCGATGGGCCGGCGCTTCAACCTCAACAACGCCGTCGAGGGGCTGACGTTCAACGAGACGGCCATGGGGCAGGCGGTCCATCCGCTGAGCCGGGCGCAGAGCGACGAGTTCTTCCGCAACCTCGCGCAGGTCAACACGGCCACGCGCCGGGCGTTCCCCAACACCGTGGTGATGCAGTTCATCAACTTCCCGGCCTCCTACATGCCGGGATTGGTGCGCAACATGCTCAACTCCTCGGTGGCGCTGGGCGGGCCCGACACCTTCCTCAACGATCACGACCTCAACCGCAACACCTACCCGCTCTACGACCAGGCCCAGGGCAAGGTGCCCATCGGCCCGTCGGTGCAGCCCGAGAACTACCTCACCCGCTCCCAGAACGGCCCGCATTCGCCGCCCAAGGTGACGGAGCTGCACGCCTTCGCCCAGAACCGGCTGCACGCCAACTACCTGTTCTGGTCGCGCACGCTGGGGCCGCACAAGCCCTACAACAACGTGCTGCGCATGTTCAAGTCCGAAGCATTCGGGCGCGACAACGCCGGCGGCCTGCGCACGGGCTGCCCCACGACCTACGGCCTGTGCGTGCGCTCGCTGTAAGGACGCCGTAGCCCTGCACCGGGCTTTCCCGGACCGGCCGGCTATGCTGGGCCGGTCCCAACTGCAGCAAGCCAACGACGAAACCGATGCAACGCCGCGATTTCGCCCGCGCCGCCGCCGCGCTCGCCGCCATCACCTGCTGGCCCGCGCTCCGGGCGGCGCCCGCCGCCAGCAGTCCTGCAGGCACCGCGCCTTCCCAACCCTTCGACTATGCCTGGCTCAAGGGCGTGGCCCGCGCCCGGGCCGCGGCGCCGTACAAGGC
>JAEYPG010000090.1 GCA_023410975.1 Pseudomonadota bacterium | reverse complement strand
CGCCCTTGCCGGTGGCCGCTGCGCGGAGCATTGCTTCTATCCGCGGAATGATGTTCTGCGGCTGCTTCTCCACTTCCGGGTCGGCATCCCAGCCGAGCTGGAAGTCGATGCGCCACACGCCATCGGGCTGCATGTGCAGCAGCACGCTCTGGCCCGGGTGGAACGGCGGGTCGAACCAGAACCAGCGCTCGGCCGGGAAGTCGGCCTGCATGCGCACGTCGGCAATCAGGAAACGGTCCTTGAACACGCGGCCCCTGCTCTCCAGGCCCATGAGCTGGCGGATGGGCGAGCGCGAGCCGTCGCAGGCGACGACGTGGTCGGCCCGCAGCTCGTAGCGGCCCTCGGGGGTGTCGATGCCCAGCCGCACCGCGTCGCCCTCCTGCGCCAGCGCCGCCACGCTGTTGTGCCAGCGGATCTCCAGGTTGGACAGCTCGCGTGCGCGCGCCACCAGGTAGGCCTCCGCGTAGTACTGCTGCAGGTTGATGAAGGCCGGGCGCTCGTGGCCGGTTTCGGGCAGCAGGTCGAAGCGGTAGAGCTGCTCCTCGCGGAAGAACACCTTGCCCACGTGCCAGCGCACGCCCTTTTCCACCATGGCCTGGCCCACGCCCAGCCGGTCCCAGACTTCCAGCGTGCGCTTGGCGAAGCAGATGGCGCGCGAGCCGGTGCTGAGCTGGTGGTCGTTGTCCAGCAGCAGCACGCGCTGGCCGCGCTGCGCCAGATCGATGGCCAGGCTCAGCCCCACGGGGCCGGCGCCCACCACCACCACGGGGTGGCGCACGGGCGCGGTGGCGTCCTGGTCGGGGCTGCGGCGGTAGTCGAAGGCGGTGGCTTGGATCTCGGCACCGGTGGCGGAGTACAGCGGATCGCGCATGGTGGGAGTCGCCTCGGCGACGGGCGTGACGAAGCCTGCGGCAGACCGCATGGCAACGATGGGGGTAGGTATTCCGTTCACCCTGAGCTTGTCGAAGGGCCGCAGCCCAACTGGGCCGCAGGGCTTCGACAGGCTCAGCCCGAACGGAGGTCTATGGGCGGCAGCTGTGGCGAGCTGCGCTGCGCGGGTCTCAGGACTCCAGCGCCTTCCACATGTCGATGTCGCGCTGCGCGGTCCACACGCGCGGGTCCGGGTACTGCGTGACCTCGTCGTAGCAGCGCGTGACGTCGAAGGGCATGCAGTGGTCGAAGATCACCCACTTGCCGTACTTGGGCGCCATGTGCGCGTAGGCCTCTTTGTAGACGGTGTTGAGGTCCTTGCCGGCGGCGGCGCCCGCCTGCACCGCCTGGTACAGGTCGGAGATGAAGGCGCGCGTGCCGGCCAGCCCGGCCTGCACCTGCTCCTCGCCCACCAGCGCCGCGCCGCGGCCCGGCACCAGCGCCAGCGGCTTGAGCGCGGCGATGTTGTCCAGCGTCTGCGGCCAGTCCTTGAAGTAGGCGTCGCCCGCATACGGCGTGGCGTCGAACTCCACCAGGTCGCCCGACAGCAGCGTGCGCTCCTGCGGCAGCCACACCACCGTGTCGCCCTTGGTGTGGCCGCGGCCGAGCTGCAGCAGCTGCACTTCGAGCTTGCCCAGCCACAGCGTCATCTTGCCGGTGAAGGTCATGGTGGGCCAGGTCAGCCCGGCGGGCACCGTCTCCACGTTGCGGAACAGGCGCGGGAAGCGGCCGATCTCGCTGGCCTTGTCTTGCTCGCCACGCTCGACAATCAGGTCGTAGGTGTCCTGGCTGGCCAGGATCTGCTGCGGCTCGTAGGCCGAGGCACCCAGCACGCGCACGGCGTGGTAATGCGTGAGCACGACGTACTTGATGGGCTTGTCCGTCACCTCGCGGATGCGGCGGATCACGTCAGCCGCCATCGCCGGCGTGGCCTGGGTGTCAGCGACCAGCACGGCGTCGTCGCCGATGATGATCCCGGTGTTCGGGTCGCCTTCGGCCGTGTAGGCCCAGGCATGCTCGGACAGCTGCGTGAAGCTGACTTTTTTCTCTTCCAGGTCGGCTTGGGAGGCGAAGGCTTTGCTCATGATCAATGTGGCGAACAGCTTCAACAATGTTTAACGACGGGATTGATCTTAGTCATCTTGTTCGTTAATGTCTAATCTGTTTTGTTAGAAGAAACCCTGAGACTGACTGTGGACGACAGCACTTCTTCCACTGCCGCGGAGCGCGGCTCGCGCGGCATCCAGAGCATCGAGGTCGGCGGCCAGCTCCTGCTGGCATTGGCGCACCACGGGCGCCCGATGGCACTCAAAGACCTCGCGCGCGAAGCCGGCATGGCGCCCGCCAAGGCGCATCCCTACCTGGTGAGCTTCGGCAAGCTGGGCCTGATCGAGCAGGACCCCGGCAGCGGCCGCTACGGGCTGGGGCCGCTGGCGATGCAGCTGGGCCTGATCAGCCTGCAGCAGTTCGACCCGGTGCGGCTGGCCACGCCGATGATCGAGGAGCTGGCGCTGACCACCGGCCACACCATGTCCATCGCGGTGTGGGGCAACCGCGGCCCGACCATCGTGCGCGTGGCCGAGGCGCCCAGCCCCGTGCACGTGGCCATGCGCCACGGCACGGTGATGAGCCTGCGCGGCACGGCCTCGGGCTGGCTCTTCGCTGCGCACCGTGCGCGCGAGGAGGTGCAGGCGGTGCTGGCGCAGGAAGCGGCCGTGGGCGGCTTCGCCGGCACGCCGCTGGACGAGGCAGCCTTCGAGGACAAGCTCGACGAGGTGCGCCGCCAGGGCATGGCACGCGTGGTGGACCAGGCGATCCCCGGCGTGAGCGCGCTGGCCGCGCCGGTGTTCGACGGCAGCGGAGCGCTGCTGCTGAGCATCACCGGCATCGGCCCCAGCGCCACCTTCGACACGGCCTGGGACAGCCCGCTGGCCGGTGCGATCCGGCGCTGCGCGGCCTCGCTGTCGCGGCGGCTTGGAGCGGCCTGAGCCCGGCGCCCCCACAACAAGCCTGTTGCGGCCCTGCGGCCAGGCACAGGGGCGCAGGCCGCGATGCGCCCGCCTGATCCCAGTTCTGTTTCGGGGTGAAGCGAATCCCGTTCGGGCTGGGCCCTTCGACAAGCCCGTCCTGAGCCTGTCGAAGGGCTCGGGGCGAACGGCGATCTTTCACTGACGACCTGGACTTGGAATGAGGCAGACGCTCAGGCGGGCGAACGGCCTGTAGAGCTGGCTAGCAACGTCAGGGCACCGTCCGCCAGCAGGGCTTCGATGGCTTCCAGGTCGACTGGCTTGGTCAAGTGCATGTCGAAGCCGGCGTCCAGCGTGCGGGTACGGTCCTCGTCGGAACCCCAGCCGGTCAGCGCCACCAGCAGGCGGTCGGCCCCGCCAGGCAGCGCGCGCAGCTTGGCGGCCACCTCGAAGCCGTTCATGCCGGGCATCCCGAGGTCCAGGAACACGAGCTGCGGTTGACAGCGCAACGCCAGCTGCAGCGCGGCGGCGCCGTCGTTGGCGACATGGGCTTCGTGGCCTTTCAGCGCCACGACCATCGACAGCGTCTCCGCAGCGTCGTGGTTGTCGTCCACGATGAGGATCGTCTTGCGCGCGGATCCACGGCCCTGGGCGGCTGGATCGGCCATGGCCGCCGCGGGTTTGGGCGCCTGCACCCGCGGCAGCCAGATCGTGAAGCGGCTGCCCGTGCCCGGGCCGGCACTGTGCGCGGCCACGCGTCCCCCGTGCATCTCCACCAGCGAACGCACCACGCTCAGGCCGATCCCCAGCCCGCCCTGGGAGTGTTCCAGGTGCTGCTCCACCTGCACGAACGGCTCGAAGATGCGGCCCAGCACGTCCCTGGGAATGCCGATGCCGTCGTCCTCGACCGTGATCCCCAGCTGCGTCCCGTCCTCCAAGGCGCTGAGCCCGACCCGTCCGCCCCGCGGCGTGTACTTGGCCGCGTTGCACAGCAGGTTGGACAGGACCTGGACGAGGCGCGTCATGTCGCCATGCACGTGCCATTGCGGATCGACGCCCTTCCAGCTCAGCCGGTGGCCCTGCGCATCCAGCAGCGGGCGGCAGGCGTCCACGGCATGCTCCAGCACCAGGTGCAGCGGCAGCACCTCGCGCTGCAGCACGATCTTGCCCTGGCTGATGCGCGCGATGTCCAGCAGCTCATCGACGAGTCGGACCATGTGGTTGAGCTGCCGCTCCATGATCTGGCACACGCGCCGCTGCTGGGGCGTGCCGTCGGTGCGCTGCAGCACGCTCAGGCCCGTGCGCAGCGGGGCCAGCGGGTTGCGCAGCTCGTGGGCCAGCGTCGCCAGGAACTCGTCCTTCTGCCGGTCGGCGCGGCGCAGGGCTTCCTGCGCCAGCCAGGCGTCCGTGATGTCGCGCGTCACGCACAACACGTGTTCCACGCGGCCGGAGTTGCCGACCTCCGGCACCAGCCGGGCGCCGAAATGGCGCGGGCCGTTGCCCTGCGCCGCGAACTCGAACTGCAGCGTCACGGGGCACTGCGTCTCGAACGCCTGCAGGATGGCCCCGTCCCACTGGTCGCACAGCGCCTCGGGCAGGCCCAGCTCGCGGCTGGTGCGGCCCAGGAAAGCCTCCGCCGGCAGTCCCATGAGCGTCTCGACCGCCGCGTTGACGAACACATGCCGCAGGGACGGGTCGTAACGGGCGATGACGTCGGGCGAGTTGTCGGCCACGGTGCGCAGCTCCTGCTCCCGGGCCTGGAGGGCCGCCTGCGCCTCCTTCAGGTCGTGGATGTTGTGGGTGCTGCCGATCCAGCGTGCCGGCATGCCGTCGGCCTCGGGAATGATGCAGGCCTGTCCCATGAACCATTCGTAGGCGCCGTCATGGCGGCGGATGCGCGCCTCGGCGACGAAAGGCTTGCGAGTGCTCATCGAAGCTGCCCAGGCCGCGACGACGCCTTCGCGGTCGGCCGGATGCAGCGCCGCGGCCCAGCCGTCACGCAGGTGCTCCGCGACCGGCACGCCCGTGTAGGCCGTCCACTGCTCGTTGAGGTAGTCCACCGTCCCGTCGGCGCACGCCGTGAACATGATGCCGGGCATCGACTCCAGGGTTTGCCGGTAGAAGCGTTCCCGGGCGCGCAGGGCGGATTCGGCCTCCTTGCGCTCGGTCACGTCCACGCAGGCCCCGGTCATCGTCTTGGCCCGGCCACGGGCATCGACGAAGCTGCGCCCGCGGTCGTAGAGCCAGCGCACGGCGCCGTCAGGATGGACGACGCGGAACTCCATCTCGAAATCCGCGGCCGTCTCCCGGCAACGCCGGCAGCGCTCGACCACCCCTGCACGATCATCGGGATGCACCAGGGCGATGAACTGCTCCAGGTTCTGCACACTCTGCCCGGGCACCAGGCCGAACAGGCTGTCCAGCGCACGGTCCCAGCTCAGCCGGTTGTCCTGGATGCTCCAATGGAACGTGCCAGTGCGGCTGGCTGCTAGGGCCACCTCCATCGCCAGCTCAGCCGCCTTGCGCGCCGTGATGTCGATGGCGGTGCCGAGGACGCGCACGCAATGCCCGTCGGCGTCGAAGAGTCCTCGCCCCTTGGCCGCGACCCAGCGCACTTGGCCGTCCTCCCTGCCGACGGTGCGGTACTCGACGTCGTACAGGGCACGGCGCACCGGATCGCAAGCCGCCTCAAAGGCAGCGGCCGTCGCAACGAGGTCTTCGGGATGCAGGCCAGCGAAGAAATCGTCCAGCGTCACGGGCTCCAGCGACGTGATGCCGAACATCGCGCGCAGCCGCGGCGGCCAGTACAGCGTGCCGGTGACGAGGTTCACGTCCCAGAACCCCACCTCCGCGGCGTCGGTTGCCAGGCGCAACTGCTCTTCCTTCTCCAACAAGGCCTGCTGTGTGGAACGCAAGGACGTCAGGTCGTGGCCCTCGCAGAAGATGCCCGAGATGCAGCCGTCGTCGCCCAGAACGGGCGCCAGGACGAAATCCAGCAGCAGGCTCTGCTCGGGGCCGCCGGCGCTTTCGCGGAAACTCATTGGCACGGCGTGAGCCACGTGGCGCCGTCCCGTGCGATAGACCTCGTCCAGCCGCTCGTAGATGCCCTGGCCCTCGATGTCCGGAAAAGCCTCGCGCAAGGGCTTGCCCACGATGTCATGGCGCCGGAACAACTGCCGGTGCGCGTTGTTGACGAACTCGAAGACGTGCTCCGGCCCCCGGAAGGTGCAGATGAAGCCCGGCGCCTGCTCAAACAGGCGCTGCAGGCGGTGCATTTCCTCGGCGCGGCGCTGCATCAGCAGGACAGAGTGCGTCGTCTCGACCGCAGAGCAGAAGATGCCCCCGACCCGCCCGTCGTCGTCGAGCAGCGGCGTGTACGAGAAGCTGAAGTAGCTGGGCCCTGCGTGGCAGCGGCCTGCCAGGTTGAACGGCATGTTCTCGAACCATTGGGATTCGCCGCGCAGGACCGCCTCGTTGAGTGGCGCCAGCGTGTCCCAGATTTCCGGCCAGACCTCGGACATCGGCTTGCCGAAGGCGTGCGGGTGCTTGATGCCGCAGATCGGGATGTAGCCGTCGTTGTAGAGCGACAGCAGCTCCGGGCCCCAGCCGATGAAGACGGGCTGCCGCGCCCGCAGCATCAGGCTCACGGCCGTCTTCAGGGACTGCGGCCACCCGCCGGGCGAGCCCAGCCGGGTCCGGGCCCAGTCGTGTCGGCGCATCAGCGCCCCCGTTTCCCCGCCCTCCTGCAGGAAGGCCAGCGAGGAAGCGAAGTGGGTCATTGAAGCGTCCTTTACAACAGGGCCTGCCCCGCCCGCCGGAATGGCCGGCAATGGTTCAGCAAAAGCCGGCTGCACTCTACCAAGCCGGCGCGGCGCGGCTCCGGGCTTTCCCCTGGAGCCCCGGGGCGAAATCGCAGCCGCCATAGTTCCTTGGAACGATGCGCGACAGGCCGGCATCCTCCTTGAGGAAAGTCAATATCCTCCTTCCCGCCGCGGCGGCCTGACCGTTCGAAGAATGGGCAGCAAGGCCCTTGGCGCGGACAGTCACGGCTCATGAACCCGAGCCACTTCGACGTCCCGCGCTACCTCTCCGTACTGCCGCTGTTCCAGCACCGGTGCCCCGCCGAACTGGACGACTTGGCCCAGGCGTGCCGGGTGCGCCGCTACACGCGCGGCGAAGCGGTGTTCCGCAGTGGCGACGGCTGCGACGCGCTGCACGTCGTGGTCACGGGCCAGGTCAAGCTCCACGCCATCTCGACGGCGGGCCAGGAGAAGGTGATCGAGCTGGTCGGACCGGGCTGCAACTTCGGCGAATCGCTGGTGTTCGGCGGGCGGCCCAGTTCCTTCAACGCCACCGCGCTGGCCGACACGCTGGTGCTGAGCCTGCCCAAGGACGCGCTGCTGGCCGAGGTCAGCCGCGATCCGGGCTTCGCGCTGCGCATGCTCACCGGCCTGTCGCAGCGGGTCCAGAACCTGATGGACGACGTCGAGGCCTATTCCCTGCACAGCGGCACGCAGCGGGTGGTGAACTACCTGCTGCGCGGCCGGTCGCGCGACAGCGTGCGCGCCGCGGGCACGGTGTCGCTGCCGGTGAGCAAGGCCACCATCGCTTCGCGGTTGTCCATCACGCCGGAATATTTCTCGCGCGTGCTGGGCGAGCTGGAAGCCGGGCAGATGATCCATGTGGACAAGCGCCACATTCACATCCTCGACGCACAGCGGCTGGCACGTCACCCGCTGCAGTGAGCCCTCTACCTTCTTTGCAATACCCCATGGCTTTCACGACCGAAACGGGCACGGACGCCCGCACGCTGCTCACCGAGGACCTGCTGCGCAAGTTCGATACTCCGGGCCCGCGCTACACCTCCTATCCGACGGCCGACCGCTTCCACCATGGCTTCGGCCCGGCTCAGGCGCGTTCCGCCATCGAGCAGCTCGCTCCCGGCAGCGCGGCGGCACCGCTGTCGCTGTACGTGCACATCCCGTTCTGCGAGTCGATCTGCTACTACTGCGCCTGCAACAAGATCATCACCAAGCACCACGAGCGCGCCGGCGAGTACCTCGACGCGCTGGAAACCGAGCTGGCGCTGGTGCTGGAGCCGCTGGGCGCGGGACGCCCGGTGTCTCAGCTGCACTTCGGCGGCGGCTCGCCCACCTTCCTGTCGGATGCCGAGCTGGCCCGCGTCATGAGCAGGCTGGCGGAGAGCTTCCGCTTCACGCCGGACTCCGAGATCTCCATCGAGGTGGATCCGCGCACGGTCACGCCCGCGCGGCTGGCGCACCTGCGCGGCCTGGGCTTCAACCGGCTGAGCTTCGGCGTGCAGGACTTCGACCCCGACGTGCAGCAGGCGGTGCACCGGGTGCAGTCCTTCGAGAGCGTGCAGGCGCTCATGGCGAGCGCTCGGGCACTGGGCTTCACCTCGATCAATGCCGATTTCATCTACGGCCTGCCTCGGCAGACCCCTGAAAGCTTCGCGCGCACGGTGCAGCAGATTGGCGAGCTGCGGCCGGACCGCATCGCGCTCTACGCCTACGCGCACCTGCCCGAGCGCTTCAAGCCGCAGCGCCGCATCAACGCCGACGAGCTGCCCAGCGCAGCGCAGCGCATCGCCATGCTGGGCGACGCCATCAACGGGCTGCTGGCGCGCGGCTTCGAGCACATCGGCATGGACCACTTCGCGCTGCCGGACGATCCGCTGGCGGTGGCGCGCCGGGAGGGAAAGCTGCACCGCAATTTCCAGGGCTACAGCACCCAGCCGGACTGCGACCTCGTGGCGCTGGGCGTGTCGGCCATCGGGCGAATCGGCGGCAGCTTCTACCAGAACGCCAAGACGCTGCCGGAGTACTACGAGAGCCTGGCGCGGCGCGAGTTGCCCGTCGTGCGCGGCTACGCGCTGGCCGGCGACGACCTGCTGCGGCGCGACGTGATCATGGCGCTGATGTGCCAGGGCCGCCTGGAGTTCGGCGCCGTGGAACGCGCCCACGGCATCCGCATGCGCGAGTACTTCGGCAGCGAGCTGGAAGCGCTGAAGCCGCTGGCGCAGTCGGGGCTGGTCGTTCTTGAAGAGGAAGCCGTCCGGGTGACGCGCGCCGGCTGGTACCTGGTCCGGGCCATCGCAATGGTGTTCGACCGCCACTTGCAGGCCTCCGGGAATAGGCAGCGCTTCTCCAAGGTCGTGTAGCCCGCCGCAGCCGGCCTGCGCGGCCTCTTGAGGCCGCACCTGTCATCGCCACCCACCCGCCTCTCGCATGGGGGCTTGTAAGCGCCGGCGCTGCCGCGTTTCCGACGAGGGCCGGGCTTGCTTGAAGCCCAAAAATCGATAGCTGTGACGTCCTGATTACTTCTATTATCGTGCCGCTTTAATAAATCGGATAACTGGGATGGGTGCGACAGGAGATGGTTTGAAAACGGCGCAAGCCATTGAGCCGATTGCACCTGGACGGCGCCGTGGACGGCCGCGAGGTGCGCGCACGCGAGTGCTGCGCGAGGGCCAAGCGCTGGGGCGGCACCACTTCGCCTTCTTGCGCAGCTGGTTGCAGGGGTTGGATCTGCGGCAAGCCTGGGAGCGCTACCTGGGCTTCGGGGCGCTGAGCGCGGACCGGCGCCACATCGAGAAGCAGCGGGCCGCGCTGCTGCAGCAGGTACTGCGCGAAGGGCATGCGCTGAACTTGGGCCTGGGCGAAGAGCAGCGCATCACGGCCGAGCTGCTGCTGCTGGCGCAGCCGCCGGCCGGGCCGGGAACGGTTGCCCTGCCCGATCTGGACGAGTTCATCGACAGCCAGGGGCTGGACCGCGAGGCGCATTCCGAAGCGGATTTGCTGCGCGAGTACCGCGAGTTCTACGGGCTGGACCACGTTCCGGCCGCGGAGGCGGATGAACGGCTGCCAAGCCTCACCCGGGAAGCGCCCCCTTTGCGTGCCCTGCGCCGCGTGGAGGCGCTGCTGGCCCGGCGCCCTGCCCCCACTGACCCGCTGTCGCTGTGGCTGTCGCCGGCAATGGTGGAACGCCTGAAGGCTGCCGGCATGGGGACGCTGGCCAGCCTGGTCCAGACAGTGAACGCCTATGGCGCCAACTGGTGGCGGCGCGTGCGGGGCCTGGGGCAGGCGCGTGCCGCGTCGCTGACGGCCTGGCTGTTGCCGCTGAGCCAACAGTGGGAAGTGCCGCTGCGTGAGGAAGCAACGGCGGCGCCGCAACGCCAGGCGGCCTGGCGCACTTCGGTCTTGCGCTCCGTGGCGATGCCGCCGCGCTTTGCGCTCCTGCCGCTGGAACAGCTGGCGGTACCGCCGCGGCTGGCCGGCGGGCCAGGCGCGCCGGGCCTGTTCGCAACCCGCATGCCGAACCACCTCGGCGCGCAAGACGACCGCCAAGCGATCGAGGCCTGGCTGGAGCAGTACCGCGACAAGCCTGCGACGCTGCGGGCCTACCGCAAGGAGGTGGAGCGCTTCTACCTCTGGTGCCTGCTGGAGCGGGACAAGCCGCTGTCGTCGATCGACAGCCGCGATGCGTTGGCCTACCGGGACTTCATACGCTCGCCGCCGCCGCATTGGTGCTGCGCTGCCGTGGTGGCGCGCAACGACCCGGCCTGGCGGCCGTTCCGCGGACCACTGCAGCCCGGCTCCCAACGGCAGGCGCTGGTGGTGGTGCAGGCGCTATTCGACGGGCTGCGCGACGCCAACTACCTGGTGGGGAACCCACTGCGGGCGGTCAGCAAGAAGGCGGCGCTGGCGGGGGCGCGCATCGACATCGAGCGTTCGTTCACGGAATCCGAGTGGCGTTTCATACGGCACCGGATCGACGCAGAGGAGGTATCGGCCCGGCCACGGGGCGGCGTGCCGGCCGGCGCCGAGCAGCGGCGCCTGCGCCTGGCGCTGGAGCTGTTGGCGGGCACGGGATTGCGCTTGGCGGAGATCGCCGTGGCGACCACGGCGTCGGTGCGCAGCGTGAGGCTGGACGGCGAGGGCATCGAGGCCATCGTCCTGCGCGTGCAGGGCAAGGGCGGCAAGGCGCGCGAGGTGCCATTGGCGGACGACCTGGCTGCGCTCGTGGCGGCCCATCACGCCGACGCCGTGGCGCTTGGCGACCTGCCCTCCCCCGCGCCACTGGTGTGCACCCTGGCAGAAGCGCCACCGCGCTGGAGCACTGCCGCCGACGGCAGCCTGTCATTGCAACGCGCTGCCCCGGCGGGCCGGGCGTTGGGCCCCAGCGGCCTGTACCGCATGCTCAAACGCTTCTTCCACCGCATCGCCGACGGCGCGCATGGGGTGGACGGCCTGGACGGCGCACGCCTGCGCGCGGCGTCCACGCATTGGCTGCGCCACACCTTCGCACGGCAGGGCGCAGCGGCACAGATTCCGGT
>JAEYPG010000696.1 GCA_023410975.1 Pseudomonadota bacterium | reverse complement strand
CCGCACTCCGGAGTAGGTCCACACGACCTGCGCCGGCTGCACCGGCTGCGCCAGGTAGCGGCTGGCCTGTGCGCACAGGTACTGGACTTCGGCCGGCTCGATACGCGCCGGTCCCGGCGGCCCCTCGATCTCGACATCGGTGGTGCCGATGAGCGTGAAGTCCTCCTCGTAGGGAATGGCGAAGATGATGCGGCGGTCCTCGTTCTGGAGCACGTAGGCATGGTCGTGGCTGAAGAGCCGTGGCACGACGATGTGGCTGCCCTTGACCAGTCGCAGCGCCTTGCGCGCGCCGTGCGCGTGCTGCGCCAGGAAGCTTGCTGCCCAGGGGCCCGCGGCGTTGACCAGTGCCCGCGCCTGCACCTGCTGCACCGTGCCGTCCATGGCCTGCAGCGTGGCTTGCCAGCCTTGCGCGTCGCGTCGCGCGTCGGTGCAGCGCCAGCGGGTAAGCACGCGCGCGCCCCGCGCGGCCGCGTCCACTGCGCACAGCGACACCAGCCGCGCATCGTCCACCCAGCCGTCCGAGTAGACGAAGCCGCGCACGTACTGCGGCTGCAGCGCGGTGCCGGCGGGATGGCGGCGCAGGTCGACCGCCTGCGAAGCGGGCAGCAGCTCGCGCCGCGCCAGGTGGTCGTAGAGGAACAGTCCGGCGCGGATCAGCCAGGCGGGCCGCATCGCCGGCACGTGCGGCATCACGAAACGCAGCGGCCACATGATGTGCGGCGCCGAGCGCAGCAGCACCTCGCGCTCGGCCAGCGCCTTGCGCACCAGCGCGAATTCCCGGTACTCCAGGTAGCGCAGCCCGCCGTGCACGAGCTTGGTGGAGGCAGACGAAGTGTGCTGTGCCAGGTCGTCCTTCTCGCACAGCAACACACGCAAGCCGCGGCCCGCCAGGTCGCGTGCGATGCCCGCGCCGTTGATGCCGCCCCCCACCACCAGCACGTCGCAGGTGGCGTGGTCAGGCAACGCAGCCGACTCGGGCTGGGCGCGGACGTCGTTCAAGCCTTGTCTCCTGGTGAACGATGTTCTGTTGTCTTCGTTCGTATTCCTGTGTTTTCGTTTTAGTTCCGGTTCGGTTCGTTTTCAAGCGGACATGTCCCCTCCAGCCCGACGTTGTGCCGGCCTAAGCTCGCCGGCGTGGTGAGCCCGTTCACGCCCAATCCGCGCCAGGCCGCCCTGCTGCAGGAGGTGCAGGGGCGCGGCAGCGCCAGCGTAGAGGCGCTGGCCGAGCAGTTCGGCGTGACGCTGCAGACAGTCCGGCGCGACGTGAGGCTGCTGGCCGACGCGGGGCTGGTGGCGCGCTTCCACGGCGGCGTGCGCGTGCCGGGCTCCACCACCGAGAACATTGCCTATCGCCAGCGACAGCGGCTGCACGAGCAGGCCAAGCAGCGCATTGCTCGGGCCGTGGCGAGCGCGGTGCCCGAGGGCAGCTCGCTCATCATCAACATCGGGACCACCACCGAGGCCGTGGCGCGGGAGTTGCGGGCGCACCGGAGCCTGCGCGTGATCACGAACAACCTCAACGTCGCCGCGATCCTGGCCGATAGCCCGGGCTGCGAGGTCATCATCGTGGGCGGGCATGTGCGCGGCAGCGATCGCGGCATCGTGGGCGAGGCCGCGGTGGACTTCATGCGCCAGTTCCGCGTGGACATCGGCCTGGTCGGCATTTCCGGCATTGAGCCCGATGGCACGCTTCGCGACTACGATTACCGCGAGGTCAAGGTCGCACGCGCGATCCTGGAGCAGTCGCGCGAGGTCTGGATGGTGGCGGACCACAGCAAGTTCGGCCGTCCGGCCATGGTCGAGCTGGCCCGCCTGTCGCAGCTCGATCGCCTCTACACGGACCGCACGCCCCCGCATCCCTTTCCTGCCCTGCTGGCCGAGGCCGGGGTTCAGCTGTTCGTGGCGGCCGCCCTTGAAGCGTCCATGCCATGAGATTCGTGCCTTCCTTGGGCACATGCCGCAGCAGCTTGCGCAGCAACGATTTCACAACTGGACCGGCCAATCCCATCGCATGCTGCGCCAGCCGTGTAAACGCGTATTGACAGAGCTGCGCAGGCTGCGCTTCTGGCCGTCCGGCAAAGGTTGGCGTGGGCTTGGACGGCACATGACATCGCCATATGACCGGCTCATGCAGTGGGGCGAGTCAAGCTCGAACTTGGACCATGGCTAAATAGGTGCCCATGGACTGCTCGTCGGGTCCTTGTCATGAACCCTTGCTGGATTTGGGATGCGCCTTGATGGCCAAGCCGATGGTGCCGGAGCGCCGACTGTTCACCCTGCTCGCGAGACCTGGGTGCTGCTCGGCGGCGCCATCGTCATCCTGCTACTCACGGCCGCAGCCGCGCTGATGCTGTGGCGCAGCCGCCAGGAAAGCCTGGAGGCCTGGCAGCGCTACCTGGACAATTTTTCCATCACGACCGCCGAGCACGCTTCCCAGGCGTTCCGCTCGGTGGATTTTGTGCTGGGTCGCGTCGTGGACCGGCTGCAGGCTTCAGGACTGAGCGACGGGAAGGCGCTGGCGCGCAACCTGAACACGTCAGACATGCACCGCTTCCTGCAAGAGCGTGTGGCCGAGGTGCCCGTGATCGACGGCATCACGCTCTTCGGCATGGACGGCCTGCCCCTCAGCAGCAGCCGAAGCTTTCCGCCACCGAAGATCTGGGTGGTCGATCGGGACTACTTTCAGGCTCATCTGGCCGATCCGGCGCTGGAGCTCTACGTGTCTGCTCCGACGATCAACCGGGTCACCGGACGTTGGACCTTCGGCCTTGCCCGGAAACTGCGCTCGCCCTCTGGCCAGATGGTGGGCGTGGCGGTAGCCGGTGTCGAGCTGAGCTACTTCGAGCGGTTCTACCGCTCCATCAACCTCAGCGACACCGACAGCGTCATCCTTCTGTTGCGCCGTGACGGGACGTTGCTGATGCGCTATCCCGTGCGCACCGACGTGCTGGGCCGCTCCTATCGCGACACGCCCGCGATGCGCTCGCTGGCGGATGCGCTTGAGCAGGGCCAATCGGGTACCACCGTCCGGACGTCGGCACCACGAATCACCAACCCGGCCGACACGCAGCCTCGAATGGAAACCGCCTATGTCGTTGCCGGTTATCCGCTGGTCGTGGGTATTACCACGAGCGAGAGCTTCGTGCTGGGCAACTGGCGCGCGATGGCGGTGTTCGTCGGCGCCGGCGCACTGGTAACGGACGCACTGATCTTCGTGCTGACCCTGTGGATCCATCGCCTGCTGCGCCGCCGCCGTACGGCACTGCTGCAACTTGAGGAGGCTCGCCGGGCCGCGGAAGGCGCCAGCGGCGTGAAGTCGCAGTTCCTCGCCAACATGAGCCACGAGATTCGCACGCCACTCAACGCCATCATCGGGTTGACCGAGCTGCTGCGCCGCGACCAGCCCACCCCCACGCAGCTTCAGCGGCTGGACCGCATTGACATGGCTGGCCGGCATCTCCTGTCCACCATCAACGACATCCTCGACATTTCCAAGATCGAAGCCGGCCGGCTGCAACTGGAGCAGATGGATTTTCGTCTTTCGGCGGTCGTGGACGACGTCCGGTCGATCGTCGCCGAGCAAGCGCGAGGCAAGGGGCTCGCTGTGTCGGTGGAAACCGATGCCGTGCCTGTATGGCTGCACGGCGATCCGACCCGGCTGCGCCAGGCGCTGCTCAACTACGCCAGCAACGCCGTCAAGTTCACGCCGCAAGGCTCCATCGCCATTCGTGCCCGGTTGCTTGAGGAGGCCCAAGGCCGGTTGCTAGTGGGTCGTTCGCCGTGGTACTTGGATTTCGGCATGGCAGCGACTATTGTTGGTTGGTGGGCTTCTCTTGAGGAGGCACGCCATGGCCCGACCTCACAAGGTATTACTGCGGCCCCTGACGGA
>JAEYPG010000645.1 GCA_023410975.1 Pseudomonadota bacterium | reverse complement strand
GCCTGATCTCCAGCATGGTGAGCAACAAGGTCGCGCTGGGCGGGCCGGACATCCTGATCGAGGACGCCGACCTCAACACCCACATCTATCCGATGTACGACCCGGCCAAGGGCAAGGTCGCGGTGGGTCCCTCGGTGCAGCCCGAGAACTTCGCCACCACCACGCAGAACGGCGCCTACAACCCGCCCAAGATCAGCGACCTCTACAACTTCGGCCGCACGCGGCTGAGCGCCAACTACATGTTCTGGACCCGCGTGACCGCCGGCTCGCCCTCGCCCTACACGCGCACGCTGGACTTCTTCAAGTCCAGCGCCTTCCCCAAGGACGCTTCCGGCGGGCTGATCTCCACCTGCCCCTCGACCTATACCGCCTGCGTGCCCAAGCTCTGAGCTTGAACCGTCTTCTCTCCTCTTGCGGCGGGCCTGGTGCCCGCCTTTTTCGTTCTCAGGGCCGCACTTCCACTGCCAGGAAGCCCATGCGCTCGATGCGCAGTGCGCCGGCCCGGCCGCTGGCGGTGATGTCGATGCCGTGCAGCCCCGGCTGCGTAGGACGCCACAGCACGCTGCGCGCGGCGCCCTCGCCCGGCATCTCCAGCGTCTCGGTGCTGCCGTCGGGGCGGTGCACCACGGCGCGCATCGCCACGCCCTCGGGCACGCGCTGCGGATGCTCCAGTGCTGCCGTCAGCCGCACCGGCTGCCCGCGCACTGGCGTGATGGGGCTGGCGCTGGAGCGCAGCACCGCGCCGCCCGCGACGCGGGCCAGGAGCGCGTAATCGGTGCCCTCGCGCGGCGCGCGCAGCGACACGCGCCAGGGGCCGGGACGCGGATGGTCGAACCCGTAGCCCAGCGTCATCAGCGAGGACGGGTCCTCCACCCGCATCAGCCCGTGCTCCTGCGGCGTGAGGTTGATGACGCGCCCGCTGGCGCCGCGCACCGTCACCTCCAGCGCGCGGCTGGGGTCGAAGAGCGCGAATCCCGCGACCGCCACCTCGTCGAGCTGCACCTCGATCTCCACCGTCGTGCCCGCCTCCACGCGGCCGCCCACCAC
Source organism: Pseudomonadota bacterium (assembly GCA_023410975.1). Lineage (GTDB taxonomy): Bacteria > Pseudomonadota > Gammaproteobacteria > Burkholderiales > Burkholderiaceae_C > Azohydromonas. The sequence continues at coordinate 2,787 of JAEYPG010000645.1, read as the reverse complement.
CTGCGTGAACTGCGCCGCCGCGTCGTCGGCGTCGTCCGCGACGCGGCGGGCGTCCTCCTCGGCCTGGCCCGCGCCGTGGCGCAGCAGCGGCAGCACGAAACGCTGGAACACCTCGGCCGAGGACGTCATGTCGGTGTGCAGCACCGGCAGCCGCCGCACGCTGCCCGGGATGGCGGAGGCGCTGTCCACGCTGACCACGCTGTCGCTGGGCACGCCGCTGCAGGGCGCGCGGAAGCCGTCGGCGATGGGATCGCCGGCGAGCAGGTGGAAGGGCACGCCCTGCCGACGCGTGACGCCGCGGTTGAAGATCTGGCGCACGAAGGCGGGGCGCAGCTCCAGTGCCGCCGGCGTGAGCACGCCCAGCGCCGAAGCCAGGCCCGAGCATTCCGAGCCGCCGTGGGGCGATCCCAGGGTGAGCAGCTGCGCGACGTCGCGCTCGCGCATCAGCCGCGCCACGTAGTAGCGCGCCACCAGGCCACCCATGCTGTGCGCGACGAGGTCCACCTGCTGCGCGCCGGTGCGGCGCTTGACGCCCTCGATGTAGCGCTGCAGCACGGCGGCGTTCTCGGGCAGCGTCTTGGTGGGGCTGCGCAACCGCGCCAGGGCGCCGGTGTCCAGCACCCCTTCGGCACGCCCGTCGCCCACGGCGAAGCCCTGCAGCCCGGCCTGCGCCAGAAAGCCGCCTGGCACGGTGTAGGCATCCCAGGTGTGGTGGTCGGACATGAAGCCGTGCACGAACACCACGGGCCGCGGCGCCACGGCCAGCTCGCGCTGAGCGTGCCAGCCCGGCGCCGCTGCCTGGGCCCGCAGCTCGCGCCGCGGGCGCGCGTCGTCGCCCTCGGTCCAGTGCCAGCCCAGCGTGCTGACCTCCGAGCTGCTGCAGGCACGCGCCGCGCGCGGCACGGTGCAGCTGCCCAGCAGACGCCCGTCGTCCAGGGTGAAGGAGACCTCCGTGGCGCGACGCGCCGGGTGGTCGAGCTGCGCCTGCAGTCGCACGGCGTTGCCGTCCACTACCGCGGAGCTCGGTGTCCCGGCAGCATCGAGCACGGCCAGGGACAAAGGCTCGGCTGCGCGCGCGGCCGGCACCAGCCACAGGAGTGAAGTGAGAAGGCGGGTCATCCGGCGCATGGGCGCGATGGTGCTGCGGATCGGGCCTGCCATGGCAACACGGTGCGACTGAACCTAACGGCGCCCGGGTGCAACCCAGGCGACGACACGGCGGCCAGCGGGCCGCGGCGCCTGAAGGAGTTGTCACATGCCGTCCCCAGCCACCCGGCCGCCCTGCGGCCCGCACAGCGATCGCGCCAGCGTGATCGCGCTGCACAGCAGCGCCAGCGGCGCGCGCCAGTGGGAGCCCTGGCGGGAATTCCTGCCCGGTGCGGTGGAGCTGGTGGCGCCGGAGCTGATCGGCTACGAGGACGGCGGCGGCTGGAACCCGGCGGCGTCGCTGGAGCTGGCGGACGAGGCGCAGCGGCTGGCGCCGCTGCTGGAGCGCGAGCCCGGCGGCGTGCACCTGCTGGGCCATTCCTACGGCGGCGCGGTGGCGCTGGAGCTGGCGCTGCGCTGGCCGCAGCGGGTGCGCAGTCTCACCCTCTACGAGCCGGTGCGCTTCGGCCTGCTGCAGGCGCCGGGGACGCGGGCGCTGCGGGCCGAGGCCCTGGCGCTGGGGCACGCGGTGGGCGCGCTGGTGCGCGAGCAGCGGCTGCGCGAGGCGGCGGAGCGTTTCGTGGACTACTGGAGCGGCGCCGGCGCCTGGGAGGCGTGCAATGGGCGTCGGCGCGCGGGCATCGCACAGGCCATGCCCAAGGTCATGGCGGAATTCGGGGCGTTGTTCTCGGACGCGGTGCCGGTGCACGCCTGGCGGCGGCTGGCGATGCCGGTGCGGCTGCTGTGCGGGAGCCGCTCGCCGGCGCCGACGCAGCGCATCGCGGAGCTGCTGGCGCAGATCTGTCCGCGCGCCACGCTGCAGCGGCTGGAAGGACTCGGGCACATGGGCCCGGTGCAGGCGCCGGCGCGGGTGGCGGCGGCGGTGGACTTCAGGCGGATGCTCTTGTGTGCACCGCGGGCGGCGGCCGCGTAGGCCGCCACAAAAAAATCCGCGGACCGGCCGTTGGCCGGGCGATCGACAGCGCTGGAGGGAGGGAGAGAGGTGCGCTGGCGGGACGCCCGGGCCGGCCCGCGGAGCTCAGAGCCGCCAGAGGCGGTAGCCGGCGGCCTCGATGGCCTGGGTGTCGAAGGCGGCCTTGACGTCGATGAACACGCCGCCGCGCACCAGCTTGCGTGCCAGGTCCTCCATCTGCAGCTGGGCGAACTCTTTGTGCGCCACCGCCGCCACGATGGCGTCGGCGCGCGGCAGGTCGCTCCACTTCAGCAGCCGGATGCCCGTTTCGTGCAGCGCCTCGTCGCAGTCGGCCCAGGGGTCGCTCACGAACACCTCCACGCCGTAGCTCTGGAGCTCGTGCACGATGTCCACGACCTTGGAGTTGCGCAGGTCGGCGCAGTTCTCCTTGAAGGTCAGGCCCAGCACGTTCACGCGCGCGCCCTTGATGTAGCTGCCCGCGGCGATCATGTTCTTGATCGTCTGCTCGGCGATGAACTTGGCCATGCCGTCGTTGATGCGCCGCCCCGCCAGGATCACCTGCGGGTGGTAGCCGAGCATGTCGGCCTTGTGCGTGAGGTAGTACGGGTCCACGCCGATGCAATGCCCGCCCACCAGGCCCGGCTTGAACTTCAGGAAGTTCCACTTCGTGCCGGCGGCTTCGAGCACCTCGGTGGTGTCGATGCCGA
>JAEYPG010000659.1 GCA_023410975.1 Pseudomonadota bacterium | reverse complement strand
TCTTCGACCCCAACCTGATGATCGAGATCGGCAGCGATGCCGGGGACGCGAAAGGACCAAACCGCAACGGTGCGCTGGCCGACGGACACACGAGGCAGCGGTAACTGGATCGGCCACGTCCGAGCTGCATCGAACTGGCTCAGGACACGCTCTCGTCGTTGAATGCGCCAATGTTCTCAACCGAGAACACGTCCGACAACGAACGCAGCTCCGTGCGGTGCAGCCCAGCAAGCCGCGCAATGCATTGATCGCCCTTGCTGGTGAGGTGGACTTCGACCTGACGCCGATCCACCGTCCCCGTCACTCGTTGGACCAGCTGCGCGCTTTCACACCGCGTGACCAGCGCGACAACGCCGTGATGCCGCGCCTGCAGCCGCTCGGCCAGCTCGCCAATCGTGGCCCACTCCCGCCCCGGAAAGCCCTTCAACTGCAGCAGAAGTTGGTACTGCAGAGGTGTCAGCCCTTCGGTTTGCACGGCCTCCTCGCTGAAACGCATGAAGCGGCGCAGCTGGTATCGGAACTCGGACAGCAGCTCGTAATCGGCCTTGGTCATCGGCCTTGTCCTCTTGGTCATGGAGGCATCCCTCGCGGCAAACTGTCTGCGCCAAGGTATATCACGGCATGATAGGTATGACGGCCACGATCACTCGGGCGGTGGCTGACGTCGACCAGGAGATTGACGACGTGAAAAGGCGCGCCGTCGTTTTCAAGGACTACGACCTGTCCGGCGAGAGAAGCCCTTTGGGTGCGATCACCGCCGGGGGTGCGAAAGCCGCCTGGTTCAAGGACAGCGAGGGCAACATCCTGGCTCTTATCCAGAGTCTATGAGCTGCAGCAAGTGACATAGACAGGATTGCGGTTTCCGGACAGACGGAAACGACAGGGCACAGACGGCGGCAGCAGCAACAACTCCGCTGCTGCCGTCCAGCGTTTCAGCCGATCAGAACTGTGAGGTCGCGCAGGTGTAGCTTGATGCTTGCTTGACGTCGCCACCCACGTAGCGCGGGTAATTCGGGTAGCGGCACATCGGCCGCGAGGCCTGCAGCGCGAAAGGCGGCGTGGTGGCCTTCACCGTCTGCACCAGGGAATCCGCTGGCGCCTGGCCAGCGCTTGCCCAACGGTCCAGCGGATCGAGCAGGTCCACCATCGTCGGCACTGGCGAGCCATCGGTCACGCTGGTGGCTGTTCCCGTGTGGTTGGACGCCGGCGAGATGTACAAGCGCGCCGACTGCTTGACCGCGGAGGCGCCGACCTTCGCCGCCATGGCATTGAAGTAGTTGATGCCTGCCAGCGGGCTTTGCGCCAGGTCGCCCATGTTCTCGCGCAGGATCAGCTTGCCACCCCGGGCAAAAAAGGCCGTGAGGTCTGGGTTGCTGGAGTCGATGATCTCCGACACCGCCTGCACGCGCGCCTGGTACTTGGTGGGGTCGTAGGTCAGCGGATCGAAGCTCGGGTCCTTGGTGATGAAGTAGCGCACGAAGTTGGCGCCATAGAGCCACTGCTGCGCATCGGTCGTGGCGTTGACGGCTGCCGTTGGCGCTGCGGTGCCGGTGACCCAGCGCGTCATGGTGGTCAGCGGCAAGCCGCCCACCGTGGATACACCGTTGAGCGCGTCGGGCGAACTTTCGTTGCCGTAGAGCCATTGCGGGTAGCTGGTGAGCCCGTTGGCCAGCGCGAACGGGTAGTCGTGCGGCGTGTGCACCGCGGTCACGGTGGCAATCTGGGCGTCCGACAGGCACGTGTCGCCGGTGTCGATACCACCCACGCAACGCAGCGTCTGGAGGTTCACGCGCGACGGACAGGCCAGGTAGTTGTTGATGACGCCGTCGGCCAGGTTGTCGAACGAATCACAGGAGTCAGAGACGAATTTCGCCAGCGTGCGCACCTTGGCCGGGTTCAGCCAGCCGCCGTTGAACTGCGGCGCCTGATGCGGGATGTAGGAGGCGAACAGCATGGACAACTGCACCACCGGCACGACGCTGACGATGCCGTCGTAATCGTTGGGGAAGCGCTGGGCCATGGTCAGCCCCTCGCGCCCGCCCTCGGAGCCGCCGAAGTAGTACATCTTCGACGGCCCCGCCTTGTAGAACGACTGCATGAGCCCGACGGCGACGTCCTTGACCTTCTTGTAGGAGGCATAACCGTAGTTGGCCAGCATCTCGTCGTTGAGCGCGAACTGGCCGATCGCGTTGGCAGCAAATGCGGACGCCTGGTGCCCCGAGTCGGTGCCCAGGGTGACGTAGCCGCGCGTGAGCGGATGGACGTCGTCGGGCGCGGCGTCGCGCAGCGGTGCCAGGCCCGTCACCAGCGTGCCGTTGTAGCCGCCGCCACCGTACTGCACGGCCTTGCGGTTCCACGTGGTGGGCAGGTTGACCTGGAAGTTGATGAGCTGCGCCGCGGGGTCCACCGGTGCAATGGTGCCCAGCACCTTGCAGTAGTCGGGCATCGCCGGCGTGGTGGTGGCGCCGTTGACCGCCTGCGGTGCTGCGGCGATGAAGGTCGCCGATGTCACGGTGGCATTGCCACTGGGAAGCCCAATGGTGGAGGCGGCGATCGTCAGGCCCGAGAGCGTCGGGCAGACGCTCTTGAGCACCTCGCTGCTGGGCACGTCAGGCGTGTTGCCACTGTCATCATGGCCGCCACCGCAAGCCGTCAGGACGGCAGCCGCGATGGCACACAGGCTCGGACGGGACAGGCGAGCAAGCTGGGGTCGGTGTGTCTTCATGTCTTGATTGGGAGGACGGGACAGGAAACCGGGAGGGCACCGTGTCGATCCCAGCGCGCGGTCGGACTCGGCGACGAGAAGCAGAACGGTGCGGTAGTGTTAACGTTCACATTGGTGAGTGCGATCCGGGTTTTCCTGGTGATCGGCAGGACGCTGGACGACGGCGCCATACGCTGGCGTGCAACGCTGCCTCCCTAGAATTCGGCCTTCCATGCCCCGCTCCCCCAAGCTCTCCCCTTCCGCTGCTGCCATTGAGCCGTCCAGGCACGCAAGCAGGGCCAGCGTGACGATCCACGATGTCGCCCGCCTGGCGCAGGTATCGCTCATGACCGTCTCGCGGGCCTTGAAGCAGCCCGAGAAGCTGGCGCCGCAGACCTTGCAGCGCGTGCGCGAGGCGGTGGCCCGCACGGGGTATGTGCCCAACCTGATGGCCGGCGGACTGCGCTCGTCACGCTCCGGCGTGGTCGCCGTGCTGGTGCCCACGCTGGCGGGGCTGCACTTCACCGGCATGATCCAGTCGCTTACCGCCTCGCTGGGCCAGCAGGGCCTGCAGGTGCTGGTGGGTCAACTGGGTTACCGCGACTCGCATGAGGATGAGCTGCTGCGCGCGGTGATCGGGCGCCGGCCCGACGGCATCGTCATCACGGGCACCGTGCACTCGCAGCAAGGACGCGAGCTCCTGCTCGGCTCGGGCATACCGATCGTGGAGACCTGGGACTGCAGCGATGCGCCGGTGGACATGCTTGTGGGCGCATCACATGAGCACATCGCAGCGCAGGCGTGCGAGTTTCTGGCCCGACGTGGCCGCCGGCGGCTGGCACTCGTGTCCGGGGACAACGAACGCGCGCAGCGACGCGCACGGGCTTTCGTCGAACGCGCTGCGGCGCTTGGGCTCCAGCCACCCGTTATCCACCTTGTCCCTGAACCAACGAACCACGCCGGCGGCCGGGCGGCGCTCCAGGCGCTGCTGCAGCAGCGACACACGCCCGATGCCGTCTGGTGCGGCTCGGATCTGCTTGCCATGGGAGTGCTCACGGAGGCACGGGTACGCGGCATCGGCGTGCCCGGCACATTGGCCGTCATGGGCTCCGGCGACTTCGACTTCGCGGCCACGCTTGACCCGAGCCTGACAACGGTGCACATCGATGGCGCTCAGGTAGGCGCCATCGCCGCCCGGTTGCTGCTGCAGCGCCTTGACGGCCAGGAGGTGACGCAGAAGGTAACGGACGTGGGCTTCACCATCATCGAGCGCGAGAGCACCTGAGCTTTCGATGCTGGCGATACCGACAGCGGCGGGACAGCGATGGAGCAATGGGGCACAACGCGAGGACATGGCGCCTGCGCAGACAGCGCATCGCGGCGGCGGCTCCTTGTCTGCGCCGGTGCCGGGCTGCTGACAGGCCATGCAATGGCCGGGATGGTTGGCCCACACACGCGGCGGCACGTGCGCGTGCTCGTCGGTGCATCGGCCGGGGGGCCGGCGGATTTCCTGGCTCGCCTGTTCAGCCAAGCCATCGGCAGCGTGCTTCACCAGGCATTTGTCGTGGAGAACAGGCCGGGAGCCAGTGGCACCATTGCGGCGAGAACCGTTGCCCGTGCCGCACCCGATGGCCACACGTTGCTGGTGGCCGGCCCGGCATCGACGTTGCTGGCTTCGCAGCTGTTGCGAGATCCCGGCTACGACGCAGCGCGCGAGCTCGCACCCGTGGCACTGCTGGCCGGCGCAGCGCTTGTGCTGGTGGTCCATCCTTCGTTGCCGGTGGACTCCGTGCAGTCCCTGCTGCAGCTCGCTCGCGCAAATCCCCCGCCGCTGAGCTGTGGCACGGCCGGTCGAGGATCGACAGCCCATCTTGCCGCTGAGCTGTTCTCGTCCGTGACGGGCACGCGGCTCTTGCACGTGCCATTCAAGGGCGACGCCGAAGCGGTGACCGCGCTGCTCTCTGGTGATGTGCAGCTGATGCTCATGGCGCCCAACGTTGCCCTGCCCCATGTGAAGTCCGGCCGACTGCGTGCGCTGGCCGTGACCGCCGCACAGCGTCTTGCTTCGATGCCCAACGTGGCCACGGTTCGGGAGTCCGGGCTGCAGGACTGCGAATACAGCGCCTGGATCATGGCATTTTCCCCGGCCGGTGTGCCGTCATTGACGCTGCAACCGATAAGCGAAGCCTGGGACAGCATGCGCCGGCACGCCGCCGTGCGCGACGGTATCGAGACCGCTGGCCTGCAGCCCGTGGGCTCTACCGACTTGCTCTCTCACAGCCAGTTGGACGCGTTTCTGGCACAGCAACGGTCCAAGCTGGATCCGGTGCTGCGTAAGGCGGGCCTCACGCCACAGTGATATGCCCGCACCCGGCGCCATAGGTTGAACACCACTTTACTCTTGATGCTCACGCATCGAGTCTGGCATAAATGGCTTTGTGTTCCATGCGCCGCATGGCTTGAGCTTTTTCGCCCTGACCCTGCGCAAGCGGCCGTAGTGGCATGGGGTTGGGCGGATGATGTAGCCCTGGCGCAGTTGCAGTTCGGAGGTGCGCGCTATGACATGGCGTCGTGGGCAGGCCTATTCGCAGGATCTTCGCGGTCAGGTGCTGGCCGCCAGCGGCTCGATTCATGAAGTTGCAGAGCGCTTCGGAGTCAGCGAGTCGTACGTGGCTCACGCAAGGGGCCGCCTGCGCCGCTTGGGAGTAGATACACCGGGAGAGCAGCGCAATCACGTCGCACCGCACCTGGCCGCAGTGGAGAAGGAGCTGGCCGCACAGGTGGCGGCCAAGAACGACCAGACGCTCAAGGACTTGGTGGAGTGGGTGCGTGAGCAGCACGGTGTGCAAACCAGCATCACTGCGATGTGGAGCACGCTGCGCCGGCTGGGGCTGACGCTTAAAAGAAGTCGCTCCGCGCCAGTGAGCAGCAACGCCCCGACGTAGCGGACGGGCGTCGAGCCTGGGTGGAGCAGCCTGCCGGGTTGCCCGCGGGATGGCTGTTCTCCGTTGACGAGACCTGGGCCAGCACCAACATGACGCCCACGCGGGGTAGAGCACCGCGTGGCCAGCGTCGCACCGGGTGCGCAGTCAGCCCCGCGCATGACGAGGCCAGACCATGGCGCAGCAAGCTGCAGTATCAAGTTGGATGGTCGATAAGCAACATACGCGAATAACCTTTCCAACGCTGAATAACCCAGCCCTTTCCTTCTCTACCTGGCTTTCCCTACATCCCTCTTGATCAAAGACCGGCCCGGACGGGGAAGTGAGATGGGTTTGAGGTGGGTGGGCATCCGGTATGTGTCGCGAAAGAGAATCAGACCATTGCGCATCCATCTCCCCGAAAAAAGACGACACCCCCGTCATGCCGGCGCAGGCCGGGATGACGGGGACATTCCGAACGCCACGGCGACTCGACATCAATCGCCTTCGCCTTGCGGCAGGGCCTGCGCTTCACCCGCCTCGGCACGGTCCTCCGGCACCACACCGTCAAGGCCGGCCTCGGCCACGACGATGGGGACCGCCGCCATGTCCGGCAGCCAGAGGGCATCCAGGTGTTCGCGCCACGACCGCGCAGGCGTCTCGGACACGGGCACCGTGCCGGCCGTCACTTCGGCCGGCACGGCCTCGGGCGCCTGCCACGACGTCTGCAGCTCTTCGGACGGCACTTCTTCGGACTGCGTTTCCTCGACCCGGCGCATGCGCTGGGGCAGCGTGTCCAGTGCCCCGCTCTCGGTGGGCGGAGCAAAGGACAGCATTTCCAGCGCCGAGGCCAGCAGCACGCTGGTCGTCTGGACCGGCTGCAGCGGCGCCCGCAGGGACCAGGACAGCCCGTCGGACAACGCCAGCCCACCGGTGCCGGTCAGCACCGGCTCCGGCCGGCTGTCGGGCAGCCGGTCACGCGTCCCCATCGCAGGGTCGTTCAGGCCCCGCTGCAGCAGCGAGGCATAAAGAGCCCCCGCCTGCTGCTCGGTCAGGCTCGTCAGCCCGGTCATGAGCACGATGCGGCCGTTGAGCGCCTCCACCTTGCCAGTGTCGATGCGGCCGGTGTCGGACATCAGCACCACGTAGCCCGTGGGCGACCCCGAGCTCACGCCCTCGTCGCCCAGCCACAGGCCGCGCTCGCCAAAGATGACAATGTTGCCGGCCTGTGCATTGGCCACACGCAGCTCGCCCGCCTCCACTCGAAGCTGGGCCGTGCCGAAGCCGCCGATGCCATTGCGTGCCGACAACGTGAGCACGCCGGTGGTGCGCAGGTTCGGACGCGGATCGCCGGTCTGCACGACAACCGCACCCTCCACACTGACGTGGATCGCGCCGCTGCCCGCATCCACATGCGAGGCCTGGAAATCACCCTGCACGGCAACGTCGATGCGCCCGCCGCGGGTGAGCATTCCGGTGCCGGCGTCCATGGCCAGGTCGCCGCCGGTGACGGCCACCTCGATGTCGCCGGCGCCGGAGGCCACTTCCAAGCCGATGCCCGACAGGCGCAGGTCGCCGCTGTTGCGCAGGTGGATGCCGCCGGCCCCGGTCCGGGCCGACAGGCGATCCACGGCGAGCGTGACCGGGGCGCCATGGCTGCCGATGCCCAGGCCCGCCTCCACGGACAGCAGGCCGCCCTGCACCAGCGCGCCGGCACTGGCGTGCAGCATGCCGTCAAGGGCCTGCAGCTCCACCGTGTCGCCGCTCACCAGCGCATTGGCATCGAGCACCAGATGGCCCGACGCCAATGCAAGCGCCACGGTGGCGCCGTCCCCATGGGAAGCCAGCTGCATCACGGCGACCGTATCCCGCTCGGCCACGTGGACATCCCCGCGCGCGCTCTCCACGTCCAGCGCCCGCACCGCCGTCTGCAGGGGCGCCGAGCGCAGGCCCACGCCCGTGCCGGCACGTACCCGAAGCGCATCGGCACTGACCAGCGAGCCAGCCGCCGCCTGCACCGCGCCCTGCAGCGCCTGCATCTCCACGGTGGTGCCCTGCAGCTGCGCCTGCGTGTCCAGCCTCAGGTCGCCCGTGGCCGCGTGCAGCTCGACCGCCGCGCCGCTCACCAGCGACTGCGCCGCCAGTTGCAGCGGGCCGCCGCTGTGCAGCACGACATTCGCGCCTTCGGCCACCGCCCGGCTCACCACCAGCGCGTCGGCCTCCGTGATGCGGAGGTCGCCCTGCGACGACACGGCGTCCAGCCGCTCCACGCGGGTGGCGATGGCGCCGGCCGTGCCCACGCCCGTGCCGGCGCGCAGCTTCAGCGTGCCGCCGCTGACCAGCGAACCGGCTGCCGCCTGCACCGCGCCCTGCAGCGCCTGCACTTCCACGCTGCTGCCCTGCAGTCGGGCCTGCGTGTCCAGCCTCAGGTCGCCCATGGCCGCGTGCAGCTCGACTGCCGCGCCGCTCACCAGCGACTGCGCCGCCAGCTCCAGCGGGCCGCCGCTGTGCAGCACGACATTCGCTCCCTCGGCCACCGCCCGGCTCACCACCAGCGCGTCGGCCTCCGTGATGCGGAGGTCGCCCTGAGACGACACGACATCCAGCCGCTCCACGCGGGTGGCGATCGCGCCGGCCGTGCCTACGCCCGTGCCGGCGCGCACCTGCAGCGTGCCGCCGCTGACCAGCGAGCCGGCCGCCGCCTGCACCGCGCCCTGCAGCGCCTGCATCTCCACGGTGGTGCCCTGCAGTCGGGCCTGCGTGCCCAACCTCAAGTCGCCCGTGGCCGCGTGCAGCTCGACCGCCACGCCGCTCACCAGCGACTGCGCCGCCAGCTCCAGCGGGCCGCCGCTGTGCAGCACGAC
>JAEYPG010000413.1 GCA_023410975.1 Pseudomonadota bacterium | reverse complement strand
CGTTCGGGCTGAGCTTGTCGAAGCCCCTGGCACAACCGGCCAACAGGCCCTTCGACAAGCTCAGGGCGAACGGTGAACTTTCACTGACGACTTGAAGTTGGAATGAGCGCGCCGGCGCCCTGCCCTTCCCGGCTGAACGACGACGGCCCCCGCGGGGGCCGTCGGCTTTTGGGCGTCCGGGATTGGCGTCAGGCCGGCGCGGACTGGGCCAGCAGCTTCTTGATGTCGTCGGCCAGCGCCTGCGCGCCGCCGGCGCCGTAGCGGCTGAACAGGCGCACGCGGCCCTGGGTGTCGTAGATGTAGCTGCCGGCGGTGTGGTCCAGCGTGTAGGCGTCGTCGGTCTTGCCCGGCACCTTCATGTAGAAGACCTTGAACTCGCGCGCCACGGCCTTGAGCTGCTCCGGCGAGGGCCGCAGCGCGATGAAGCCGGCGTCGAAGTTGTTCACGTACGCGCGCAACATCTCCGGCGTGTCGCGCTCGGGGTCGAGCGTGACGAAGATGCCCTGCACGCGCTCGCCGTCGGCGCCCAGCGAGCGCTTGACCTCCGCCAGCTCCGCCAGCGTGGTCGGGCACACGTCGGGACAGTGCGTGTAGCCGAAGAACACCACGGCGACCTTGCCCTTGAAATCCGAGAGCTTGCGCAGCTGGCCCTGCACGTCGGGCAGCTCCAGCTTGCCGGCGTAGTCGGCGCCGGTGATGTCCACGGCGTGGAAGGTGGAGACGGTGGCCTTGGGCGAATCGGCATCGCCGGCGCGGTTGCAGCCGGCCAGGGCCAGCAGCGCCGCGGAGGCGCCGGCCAGGGCCAGGGCACGGCGGGAGATCAGTACGGAATCCATGGGCTCAGGTAGTGGTCCAGCAGCAGCGCCGCGAACAGCAGCGACAGGTAGAGGATGGAGAAGCGGAAGGTCTTGCGCGCCTGCGCGTCACTGTAGACCCGCCACAGCTTCCAGGCGTGAGCGATGAATAGGCCGCCCAGCACCAGCGCCGAGGCCAGGTAGAGCAGCCCGCTCATGCCGTAGATCCAGGGCAGCAGCGTGGCCGCCAGCAGCACCAGGCTGTAGAGCAGCACCTGCAGCCGCGTGAACTCCGAGCCGTGCGTCACCGGCAGCATCGGCAGCCCGGCGCGGCGGTAGTCCTCGGTGCGGTACAGCGCCAGGGCCCAGAAGTGCGGCGGCGTCCACAGGAAGATGATCAGGCACAGCATCAGCGCCTCGGGCCCGACTTCGCCGCGCACCGCGGCCCAGCCCAGCACCGGCGGCATGGCGCCGGAGGCGCCGCCGATGACGATGTTCTGCGGCGTCATCGGCTTGAGCACCACCGTGTAGATCACGGCGTAGCCGACGAAGGTGGCGAAGGTCAGCACCATCGTCAGCGGGTTGACGAAGGCCCACAGCAGCGCGCTGCCCAGGGCGCACAGCAGCCCGGAGAACAGCAGCGTCTGCCCGTTGCCGAGCTGTCCGCGCGCGGTGGGCCGCCAGGCGGTGCGCGACATGCGGGCGTCGATGTGCTGCTCCACCACGCAGTTGAAGGCCGCTGCCGCCGCGGCCACCAGCCAGATGCCGGCGGTGGCCGCGATCACCGTGAGCGGGGCCGGCAGCCCGGGCGTGGCCAGCAGCATGCCGATCAGCGCACAGAAGACGATGAGCTGCACCACCCGCGGCTTCGTGAGGGCATAGAACTGGCGCCAGATCGGGATGCTGACCTGGGCAGCCGGCCGGGGGACGGTGGGCGTGGCGGCGGCAGGCGCGGGTGGAGTCACGGAGGAATGGGTCGCGGTTTGGGTCATGGGTATCTCGCTCCGGGCACCAGATCGGGATGCGCCGCGGACTGCGCGGGAGCTCGCGCGTGCGCGCTCTGGTGGGCGCGCATGAGCATCAGGCTCAGGATCACCGTCAGCGCGGCGGCACCGCCGGTGTGGGCCACTGCCGCGAGCAGCGGCCAGCCCAGCACCACGTTGGACACGCCGCTGCCCAGCTGCCACGCCCCCACGGCGAGCAATGCACAGGCCCAGCGGCGGGCTTGGGGGTCGGCTTGGCGCCACAGCCGCCAGGCTGTCAACGCCAGCGCCGCGAGCAGCACCAGCGCCATGAGCCGGTGCGTGAAGTGGATGGCCGTCAGCGCCGCGAAGGGCAGGAAATCTCCCGCCCCCGTGCTGCCCAGCGCGCGCTGCAGGGTGAAGCCGTGCTCGAAATCCATCTCGGGCCACCAGCGGCCCTGACAGGTGGGGAAGTCGCTGCAGGCCAACACCGCGTAGTTGGTACTGACCCAGCCGCCCAGCGCTATCTGCGCCAGCGCCAGTGCGGCCAGCGCCCACAGCCCGCGCCGCAGCCCCGGCGTCAGCGCCATCGGCCGGCTACCGGGGCCGGTGAAGGCCTGGGATTGCGCCGCCAGCAGCGCCAGCAGCCCCAAGCCGCCAAGCAGGTGCCCGGTGACGATGGCCGGATACAGCTTCAAGGTCACCGTCAGCGCGCCGAAGGCGCCCTGCAGGCAAACCCACACCAGCGTGGCGCTGGCCCACCAGGGCGAGATCAGCCCCGGCGTGCCGCGGCGGTGCAGCCGCCAGGTCGCAACCGCCAGCACCGTGATGAGCACGCCCACGGCGGTGGCCAGGTAGCGGTGCAACATCTCGATCCAGGCCTTGGCATGCGTCACCGGTCCGTCGGGCAGCAACGCCTGCGCGGCGGCGATGTGGTGCTGCGCGCCCAGCGGGCTGGCACTGCCGTAGCAGCCGGGCCAGTCGGGACAGCCCAGGCCCGAGTCGGTGAGCCGGGTGAAGGCGCCGAAGATCACCAGGTCGAAGCACAGGAACAGCGTCAGCGCGGTGAGCCCACGCAGCCGGGCCGCCGCGCCGCGGTGGCGCAGCGCCACCCAGGCCAGCGGCGCCAGCGCCAGCGCGATGCCCAGCAGCGCCAAGTGCAGCAGCGGCGAGAGGTCGTAGGCCGTGTCCATGGCGTTTCAGCGGCCTTCGCGGTCCCAGCTGGCCGAGGCGCGCAGCAGCCGCTCCAGGTCGCGCTTGAGACGGGACGGGTCGGGGCGCACTGGGGCGCGCATCATCCACTGCCCCATCGGATCGACGATGTAAAGGTGCGAGGACAACGATTCACCCGGTGCAGGCTGCAGCCACTGCGCCACCTGGGCGGGATCGGCGCGCAGGATCTGCGCCGCGCCGGCGTCCAGCACCGCCTTCTGCAGCGCGGCAGGGGGCATCTGGTCGTCGGTGACCAGCCACAGCTTGTCGATGCGCTCGCGCTCGCGGCCGGCCATCTCGCGCAGCTGGCGCTGCAGGTACAGCAGCTTCTCGCAGTCGGTATCGCAGTCGCCGCTGCCCGTGACCACCAGCAGCCACTGGCCCTTGAGCGAAGCAGCCGGAACTTGCCGTCCCTCCAGCGTGCGCAGCGCCAGCGGCGGCAGCTCGTGCGGCGGCTCGATCAGCGTGGCGTAGTTGTTGCGGCCCTCGGGGCGGATCACGAAGTAGGTGAAGTACGAGGCCACCACGGGCGAGGCGCACGCCAACAGCACCAGCAGCATCTTGAGGCGTCCGCTGCGAGTGCGCCGCGCCTGCGCGTCGAGCTCAGGCCGGGGCATCGAGTGCACCGTCAGGCTCAGTGGCTCAGGCGGTGCGCCGACGGGGGCGGATGAGTTGGAACCAGACATAAAGACCCGTGATCAGCGCCGCCAGCGAAAACCACTGGACGGCATAGCCGTAGTGCTTGTGCACGTCCACGGCCGGCAAGGGCCAGTGGCGCCGCAGCCCGTCGGCGGCCGGGACCGCAGCATCGTCAAGCTGCAGCAGCGTGAGCGGACGCAAGCCCAGCTGCGTTTCGTCCGCGAAAGATTCAATTGACAGATTTTGACGGATCACCCCTGTCTCGCTGCCCTGCGGGGTGAATTCGTAGAGCCGCGCCGGCGGCCCCTCGATGCGCGCCGTGAGCGTCACCGGCTGTGCTGGCGTGGCAATGGCGGGCAGCCGGGTGCGCTCCTGCATGTCGCGCGGCACCCAGCCGCGCTGCACCAGCACGGCGCTGCCGTCGTCCAGCCGCAGCGGCGTGAGCACAAAGAAGCCAGGGCGGCCATCCATCTGCCGGTTGTCGAGGAAGACGGTGCGCTCAGGAAGCCACAGTCCCCGCACCGTGACGCGCCGATGCAGTTGCCCGTTCACCTGGGCAGGCGTGCTCGCCAATGCCTGGGCGGGCAGCGGCGGCAGCGCGGCGCGGCTGTCCACCGCTTGCTGCAACGCCTCTTTCTGCGCCGCGCGGTCAAGCTGCCACAGCCCCAGCCTCGCCATCAGCAGCGCGCTCGCCACGGCCGCCAGCGTGACCACCAGTCGCCGAGCACGTGCGCTCAGCATGGACACCGGCCGCCCGAAAAGGCGGTGCCAGAATGGCCGGCCATGAAATTCATCATTGTGCTGGCGCTGCTAGCCATCGTGGGGGCCTTGGCCGGCGCCGGCGTGCTGATGCTGCGCAAGAAACCACCGCAGGCTTCACAGGCCGGTAGGCCCGACAAGCGCATGGCCCGGGCGCTGGCGCTGCGCGTGGGGCTGTCGGTGGCGCTGTTCCTGTTCATTCTTTTCAGTTACTGGATGGGCTGGATCCAGCCCACCGGCATTCCGCTGAGCCGCTGAACCCGGCGCTTCACAGCGCCACGCCGGGTCGGCGGCCGTTCTTCACTTCAAAGCCAGTACACCAGCAGGTACAGGCCCAGCCACACCACGTCCACGAAGTGCCAGTACCAGGCCGCGCCTTCGAAGCCGAAATGGCGCTCGGGGGTGAAATGGCCCTTCATCAGCCGCAGCGTGATGAACAGCAGCATCAGCATGCCCACGAAGACGTGGAAGCCGTGGAAGCCGGTGAGCATGAAGAAGGTGGAGCCGAAGATGCCCGAGCTCAGCTTGAGGTTGAGTTCCTGGTAGGCGTGGTGGTACTCGTAGGCTTGCACGCACAGGAAAGTCACGCCCAGCGCCACCGTGATCCACATCCAGGCGATGGCCTTGGCCCGGTGTGCGGCAATGAGTGCGTGGTGCGCGATGGTCAGGGTCACGCCCGAGGTCAGCAGCAGCGCGGTGTTGAGCGTGGGCAGCGGCCAGGGGCCGATGGTGGAGAAGGGCTCGACGATGCCCGCCGGCGAGGCCGTGGAGCCGGGCTGGTCGGTGGGCCAGACACCCTTGAAGTCGGGCCACAGCAAGCTGTTGTCCAGGCCGCCCAGCACAGGCAGCGTGTAGTAGCGAGACCAGAACAGCGCGCCGAAGAAGGCACCGAAGAACATCACCTCCGAGAAGATGAACCAGCTCATGCTCCAGCGGTAGGAGATGTCGATGTTGCGGCCGTAGAGCCCGCCCTCGCTCTCGCGCACCGCGTCGCTGAACCACTGGAACATCACCACGGCCCACCACAGCAAGCCGAAGAAGAGCGAATAGGCGCCCCACTGGTGGCCGTTGACCCACTGGGCCGCGCCCAGGATCACGAAAAACAGGCCGACGGCCGTCATCACCGGATGCCGTGACGGGCTCGGCACGAAGTAGTTGGGCACGCTGCCGTGGTGCGTCGCTGCGGACATGTTTGCGGGTCTCCTTGAGAGGTTGCTCTTGCCGCGGGTCAGCCGGCCACGCCGCTGCCCACCACCCATCTCACCAGCAGCACCAGCACCGCCACGAACAGCGCCGCGGCCACGAGGCCGGCGACGATGACGTGCTGGGGCTTGAGCTGGCTGACATCCTGTTCATAGTCGCGGGCACGGCGCACGCCGAAGAAGGACCACGCCACGGCCCTGAAGCTGCGTAGCCACGAGCCCTTGCGTGGCACGGCTTCATCGGCGCGCCGCCCGTTCACGAGCGCGGCTCCGGCCGGGCCGCCGCATTCTTGCCGCTGACCTCGAAGAAGGTATAGGACAGCGTGATGGTGGTCACGTCCTTGGGCAGCTTCGGGTCGATCACGAAGGCCACCGGCCACTGCCGCGACTCCCCCGGCGCCAGCGTGTACTCGTTGAAGCAAAAGCATTCGACCTTGTTGAAGTAGGCCGTGGCCTGCTTGGGCGCGTAGCTGGGAATGGCCTGGGCCGTCATCGCGCGCGGCTGGCGGTTGCGGAACTCGTACATCACGGTGGCAAGCTCGCCCGGGTGCACTGTTAGCGTCGCCTGCGCAGGCTTGAAGTCCCAGGGTCCGCGCGCGTTGGCATCGAACTCCACCGTGATGGTGCGGCTGCGGTCCACCTGGGTGTTGGGCGCGTTGGCCGTGCCACGCCCAAAGTTAGCCGTCTGACGTTCCGACAGCGACAGCACGTTGATGCCCAGCGCCTCGCAGATGTGCTTGTACAGCGGTACCAGCGCATAGCCGAAGCCGAACATCAGCGCGGCCACCAGCGCGAGCTTGCCCACCATGTGCAGGTTGTCGCGTCGCAACCGGGCTTGGCGGCGGGGGTCCATGGCCCAGGGCTCCTTCGGGACCTCAGGGGCCCAACAACACGATCTTGGCGACGAAGCCCAGCGCGAAGGCCGCAGCCACGGAGGCCAGGATCAGCGCCAGGCGCAGGTTGGCGCGCCGGCGCTGTGTCGGATCGTCGTCGCGCGGCGACATCGTCACGGCCTGCGGCTCCATGGCGTTCAGCCCACCACGCGCGTGGCCGTGGCGTCGAGCTGAGGCGGCGTCTCGAAGGTGTGGAAGGGTGCCGGCGATGGCACCTCCCACTCCAGCCCCTCGGCGCCGTCCCACGGGCGCTGCGGCGCGGGCTGGCCCTGGCCGCGCATCATGGGAAGCACCACGAACACGAAGAAGTACACCTGCATCAGCCCGAAGCCGAAAGCGCCGACGGAAGCGAGCGCGTTGAAGTCGGCAAACTGCATCGGGTAGTCGGCATAGCGGCGCGGCATGCCCGCCAGCCCGAGGAAGTGCATGGGGAAGAAGGTGACGTTAAAGAAGATCAGCGAGCCCCAGAAATGGATTTTGCCGCGCGTCTCCGAGTACATCGTGCCGGTCCATTTCGGGCCCCAGTAGTACACGCCCGCGAACAGCGCGAACAGTGAGCCCGCTACCAGCACGTAGTGGAAGTGCGCCACCACGTAGTAGGTGTCCTGCAGCTGGATGTCCACCGGCGCCATGGACAGGATCAGCCCGGTGAAGCCCCCCATGGAGAACACGAAGATGAAACCCACCGCGAACAGCATGGGCGTCTCGAAGGTCATGGAGCCGCGCCACATGGTGGCGACCCAGTTGAACACCTTCACGCCCGTGGGGATGGCGATCAGCATCGTGGCGTACATGAAGAACAGTTGTCCCGTCACCGGCATGCCAGTGGTGAACATGTGGTGCGCCCAGACGATGAAGGACAGGATCGCGATGGAAGCGGTGGCGTACACCATGGAGGTGTAACCGAAGAGCTTCTTGCGGGCGAAGGCCGGCACGATCTGGCTGATGATGCCGAAGGCCGGCAGAATCATGATGTAGACCTCGGGATGCCCGAAGAACCAGAAAATGTGCTGGTACATCACCGGGTCGCCGCCGCCGCCGGGCTGGAAGAAGCTGGTGCCGAAGTGGCGGTCGGTGAGCGTCATCGTGATCGCGCCCGCGAGCACCGGCATCACGGCGATGAGCAGGTACGCGGTGATGAGCCAGGTCCAGCAGAACAGCGGCATCTTCATCAGCGTCATGCCCGGCGCGCGCATGTTCAGGATCGTGACGATGATATTGATGGAGCCCATGATGGAGCTCGCGCCCAGGATGTGCATCGCGAAGATGCCTGCGTCCATGGACGGGCCCATCTGCAGCGTCAGCGGCGCATAGAGCGTCCAGCCTGCCGCCGGCGCACCGCCGGGCATGAAGAACGACGACACCAGCATCACCGCCGCGGGCACCATCAGCCAGAAGCTGAAGTTGTTCATGCGCGCGAAGGCCATGTCCGGCGCACCGATCTGCAGCGGGACCATCCAGTTCGCGAAGCCCACGAAGGCCGGCATGATCGCGCCGAACACCATGATCAGCCCGTGCATGGTGGTGAACTGGTTGAACAGCTGCGGATTGACGAACTGCAGCCCGGGCTGGAACAGTTCCAGCCGGATCAGCAGCGCCAGGATCCCGCCCACCATGAGCATGGTGAAGCTGAACATCAGGTACAGCGTGCCAATGTCCTTGTGGTTCGTGGCGAACAGCCAGCGCCGCCAGCCGTGCGGATGACCATGCTGCTCGTCGTGAGTGGCGCCGTGGTGGGGCAGAACTGCGCTCATGGGAGGCTTTTCCTTTCAGGCGACGGCGCGGGTCACTTGCGGGCCGCCACGATCTCGGCGGGCTGCACGGTCTGGCCGGTGTGGTTGGACCACGAGTTCTTGGTGTAGGTGATGACGGCGGCAATCTCGGTGTCGGAGAGCTGCTTCCAAGAGGGCATGCCGCCCGGCAGGCCGTTGAGCAGCACCGCGACCTGCTTGCCCTTGTCCGCGTCATTGACGACGGGCGAGCCGTCCAGCGCCTTGATCGGGCCCGCGCCCTTGCCGTCGGGCCGGTGGCACGCGGCGCAGTTGGCAGCGTAGACCTTCTCCCCGCGGGCAACCAAATCGGCCTGGGTCCAGACCTTGGCCGGGTCGTCAGCCGCCGCAGCCATCTTCTTGTGCTGCTCGGCCACCCAGGCGCTGTAGTCGGCCTGCGACAGCACCTTGACGTGGATCGGCATGTACGCGTGCTCCTTGCCGCAGAGCTCGGCGCACTGGCCGTAGAAATCGCCGGTCTTGTTGGCTCGGAACCAGGTATCGCGCACGAAGCCGGGAATGGCATCCTGCTTGACGCCGAAGGCCGGGACCATCCAGGCATGGATGACGTCACTGGCGGTGGTGACAATGCGCACCTTCCGGTCCACCGGCACCACCAACGGGTTGTCGACCTTGAGAAGATAGTCGTCGCCCTGCGGCTTGCCGGCGTCAGACATCTGGCGGTGCGTCACGTCCAGCGTGGAGAGGATATTGATGCCCTGCCCTTCGCCGTTGAGGTAGTCGTAGCCCCACTTCCACTGATAGCCGGTGGCCTTGATGGTGAGGTCGGCATTGGTGGTGTCCTTCATCGCCACCACGGCCTTGGTGGCCGGCAGCGCCATGCCGATGACGATGAGGAAAGGCACGATGGTCCAGGCCACCTCTACCGCCGTGCTTTCGTGGAAGTTGGCCGCCTTGGCGCCGCGCGAACGCCGGTGCTTGAGGATGGAATAGAACATCACGCCGAACACGGCCACGAAGATGACCGTGCAGATGACCAGCATGAAGTTGTGCAACCAGTACAGCTCTGCGGCGATGGCCGTGGCTGCCGGGTGCAGGTTGGTCTGGTTGACCGCCGGGCCGCCGGGCAGGTCATTGACCGCCATTGCAGCTTGGCCGGCCGGCAGCATGCCCAGGCCCAGTGCAGCGCGGGCGAGGCGACTCGTGAGCGTCCTGTTCTTTCCCATGGTCCTCACTTGTGTTGCATAGCCGTGTTCTTGGGACTCGCCGCCGGCTGCAGCCCCACTGTGCGCAGCGCGCGCCGCAGTTCCTGCGCCAGCTGCAGGCGCAGTTCCGGACGCAGGTAGCGGCCCACCCGCATCTGCCGGCCTTCGCCCGAGAGCTCCACCAGCGATCCCTGCGCCCGCGCCGGCTCCACGCGCACCCACGCAGCGCGGAATTCGGCGCGCTCGGTGCGGGCGCCACAGCGGTGCTCCACCACCAGCGCCCCATCTGCCAGCGTCAGCATCTCGCGGTCGGCGGCGTGTCGCGTGCACACCACCAGCGCCGTACCCAGCAGCGCCAGCTCCCCTGCCGCGAAGGCCGCCGCCACGGCCGTGCCCTGCCACCAGAAAAACAGGGTCACACCCAGGGCCAGGGCGCCCGACAGAAGCCATGCTCCCAAATGGCGTCGCGGCCCAAGCGCCCCGTTGCGTCCCAGCACCCAGCGCAGGCCGCGGCCTTCGTCGATTTCGCAACCAAAACGCCACGGGCTGCGGGCGGGTGGCATGGGCCAGGGGGGGCTCGGAGCGACGGTCGCGGTCATGTGGAAACGAGGACTCGGGCCGAGACGTTGGCGTTTTTGCGCCAGGTCTAAAGCAGGTTTTGCCGATTTTGTCGTTGACGAAACGCAAATCTGACCCAGAAACCGCTGGATTCTAGGCAGACTTTGAGCGGCGTCGAAGCATCTTTGCTTGATTTCGACGCCCGGCGCAACCTTGGGAAAACCCCTCAGGTACTGCGGCGTGAACGCACCATTTGTCGCATCTCGTCCAGGCCGACCTCGGTGTGGGCCGCCACGCGCGGACGCGGCGCCGTCTTGAAGGCGTGGCCGTACACCAGTTCGAAAGACAACGCCGGGCGCCCATCGCTGCTGCCGAGCGCTTGCAGTGCGTCAATCAGGCGCTGTTGCCAGCGCGGAGTGCGCAAGCCTGCAACACGGCGCGTGTCGGCGTTGGCGCCCAAGCCGCGCAGCTCGGCCAGCGCGGCCGCGGCGTCGGCCCAGTTCAGGCGCAGCACTTCCTGGTCCATCACCGGATCGGCGAAGCCTGCGGCCACCAGCATGTCACCCAGGTCATGCATGTCCACGAACTCGGCCATGGGTGAACCCCAACCGCGCTCACGGTACAGGGTGCGCAGCTCGGCCAGCGTGCCCGGGCCGAAGGTAGAGAACATCAGGAAACCGTCCACTGCCAGCGCCCGGTGCCACTGCGCGAACAGCGCCGTCGGGTCGGCGTGGCCCTGCAGCGCCATGTTGGACCACAGCAACTGCACGCTGCCGGGCGTCACGGCCTCCTCGGCCAGCGGCACGGCGGGCGCCACTGCGCCGGCCCAGCGCCGTGGCGACCACCAGGGTGCAGGCGCCGGCGCAGAGCGCTCGCGGCGCACCAGCCCGGGCTCGACCACGAGCTGCTGCGCCTGCGGATAGGCCTCGCGCAGCAGCGCCTCGCTGGCTCCCAGGAAGCCAGACCACTGCAGCACTGCTTCCGGCGTGCGCCGGATCATGGGCAGCTTTTCACCCATGCGCCGCGCGGCCTCGGCATGCAGCCAGGGCGGCTCGGCAGCCTGGGCCATGCGCCGCACGGCGCGCTCGATGGCGCGCGTGTCGATCGCGCGGGGGCTGGAGGAGTCGGTGGAGGCGTTCATGGCGAGGGCGGGCAGTATATTGACCCGATGCCTGCCCGCCGCCTCCGTCAGGGCTTCTGCACGCTGGCCGCGCTCGCGGCGGCGCTGCCCAGCCAGTGCGCCGTGTGCCGTGCCTGGGACGCCGGACGGCTGTGCCGCGATTGCCGGGCGCGATTCATTCCACCCGTGGCACGTTGTCCCAGCTGCGCGCTGCCGCTGCCTCAGCCGGATGCCCCCTGTGCCGACTGCCTGCGCGAGCCCCTGCCCTTCGAGCGCTGCGTCGCGGCCCTGGACTACGCCTGGCCCTGGAACGGCGTGATCAGTCAGTTGAAGTTCCACGACGGGCTGGACCTCGCCGGCTCGCTGTCTTCGTTGCTGCTGCAGGCGGTGCAGCGCGAGACACCGCCGCCGGTCGAGCTGCTACTGCCATTGCCGCTGGGCCCGCGGCGGCTGCAGGAGCGCGGCTACAACCAGGCCTGGGAGCTGGCGCGCCGGCTCGCACCGCCGCTTGACCTGCGCTGCGAGGCCCGGCTGCTGCTGCGCCTTTTCGATACACCCCAGCAAAGCGGACTGGCTCAAGCCCAGCGCAGCGCCAACGTGCGCGGCGCCTTCGGCATCGCACCCGGGCGTGCCGCCGCGTTGCGCGGGCGCCGCGTGGCACTGTTGGACGACGTCATGACCACCGGCGCTACCGCCGGCGAGGCCGCGCGTACGCTGCTGGACGCGGGCGCCGCATCAGTGCAGCTGTGGGTGCTGGCGCGCACGCCGCGGCCGTCGCAGGCCTGAGCGCCCTTCCCCGGGTGCGCTCACGCGCTCCCGCACAATCGCGCGATGTTCCACATCGTTCTCGTGCATCCGCAGATCCCGCCCAACACGGGTAACGTCATCCGGCTGGCAGCCAATACCGGCTGCACGCTCCACTTGGTGGAGCCGCTGGGCTTCTCGATGGAGGACAAGCTGCTGCAGCGCGCCGGCCTGGACTACCACGAGTACGCCAGCGTGCGCCGCCATGCCGACTGGGACGCCTTCCTGTCTGCGGAGCAGCCCGATCCGCAGCGCCGCTTCGCCTTCACCACCCGCGGCGCGCGGCTGCTGGGCGAAGTGAGCTGGCGTCCGGGCGACTGGCTGATCTTCGGCAGCGAAAGCGCCGGGCTGGCACCGGAGCTGCGCGAGCAGTTCGACCCGGCACAGCGCATCCGGCTGCCCATGCGCCCCGGGCAGCGCAGCCTGAACCTCAGCAACGCGGTGGCCGTGTCGGTGTTCGAAGCCTGGCGCCAGAACGGCTACGCCGGCGCCGTGTAAAAGGCCCCGCCAGACTTTCAGAAGGAGCGAAGGCCAGCCACGCCGGCCTTTCGCATTTCAGCCGCGTCGTTCGGTGTTGGGCGCGCGCTGCATGAGCTGCAGCACGGCCTGCGGGGGCGACAGCCGGCCTTCGAGCACGGCCACCACGGCTTCGGTGATGGGCATCTCCACGCCCTTGTCGCGCGCGCGGCGCAGCACCGTGGCGGCACTGTAGACGCCCTCGGCCACATGGCCCAGATCGGTCAGCACCTGCGCCAGCGTGCGCCCGGCAGCAAGCTGCAGGCCCACGCGGCGGTTGCGCGATAGATCGCCGGTGGCGGTCAGCACCAGGTCGCCCATGCCCGAGAGGCCCATGAAGGTCTCCACCCGCGCGCCCAGCGCCACGCCCAGGCGCGTCATCTCCGCCAGGCCGCGCGTGATGAGCGCGGCGCGGGCGTTGAGGCCCAGCTGCAGTCCGTCACACAGGCCCGTGGCGATGGCCAGCACGTTCTTCACCGCGCCGCCCACCTCGACGCCCACCGGGTCGTCGCAGATGTAGATGCGCAGCGCCTCGCCGTGGAAAGCTTGCACGGCCAGCTCGCACAGCGCCGTATCGGCACTGGCGGCCACCAGCGCCGCCGGCTTGCCCAGCGCCACCTCGGCGGCGAAGCTCGGCCCCGACAGCACCCCGGTGGCCGCGCGCGGGCAGACCTCGCGCGCAATCTCATGGCCCAACAGCCCCGTGTCGGCCTCGAAGCCCTTGCACAGCCACAGCGCGCGCGCGCTTGCGGGCAGAGCCTGCAGCATGCCGCGCAGGCCCGACATGGGCGTGGCGATCACCAGCAGCCCGTCGTGCGCATGGGCCAGCGCGGCGGCCAGATCGCTGCCCACGGACAACGCTGCGTGCAGAGTCACCTCGGGCAGGTAACGCTGGTTGCGACGCTGCTCACGCAGCGTCTGCGCCTGCAACGCATCCCGCGCCCACAGCAGCACCTCGTGGCGCGCGGCCGCCTGCACCGCCAGCGCGGTGCCCCAGGCACCCGCGCCCAGCACGCTGATCTTCATGCCGCGACCGGGCGCAAGCACGTCAGGCGACGGGGCCGTTGCCCTGCGCGGCAAGCTGCTGTTGCTGGGCCTCGTACATGGCCTGGAAGTTCACCTCGGCCAGCATCACCGGCGGGAAGCCGGCACGGGTGCAGATGTCGGAGATGATGGCGCGCAGGTACGGGTACACCATGCCCGGGCAGGCGATGCCGATGATGGCCTGCAGCTGGTCCTGCGGAATGTTGCGGATCTCGAAGATGCCGGCCTGCTTGGCCTCGACCAGGAACAGCGTCTTCTCGCCGATCTTGGTGGTGACGGTGGCCGTGACGCAGACTTCGTAGATGCCGTCAGTGATGGTCTCGGCGGACAGGCCCAGGTTGATCTCGACCTGCGGCGGCGTCTGCTCCGTGAGGATCTGAGGCGAGTTCGGCTGCTCCAGTGACAGGTCCTTCAGGTACATGCGCTGAATCTGGAACACCGGGTTCTGCTCTTGGTCGTCGGCCATGGTCTTGTCTCGAAGAAAAGAAGGCCCGCGACATGCGGGCGTGGCCGATTATCACGCAGCGCCGTGGCGCCTCCGGCGGGGCGCAAGCCGCCCCGGACGGGACGGCGGCACCGGGCGCTCAGCCCTGCAGCAGCGGCACCAGACCGCCGCGCTGGTCCAGCGCGATGAGGTCGTCGCAGCCGCCCACGTGGGTCTCGCCGATGAAGATCTGCGGCACGGTGCGCCGCCCCGTGATCTTGATCATCACGTCGCGCTGCGACGGGTCCTGGTCGATGCGCACCTCGTCGATGTGTTCGACACCGCGCTGCTTGAGCAGCTGCTTGGCACGCTGGCAGTAGGGACAGACCAGCGTGGTGTACATCTTGACGGCATTCATCGCAGGCAGGGCGCGGCACGCGCAGCAGTGGTTGAGGACAAGCCATTGTCCGCCTCGCCTTCAACCCTTGCCGGCGCCGGGCGACTTGCCCTTGTGCCGGCCGGCACCGGCGACGCGCACGCCGGTCAGCCGCCGCATACCGTTGCGCCGTCAACCTCCCGCGGCTGCACCCTGCCCTTCACACGGCCACGGCGGGCGCGGGCTCAGGCCGCAGACTCGGTGGGCAGGTTGGCTTCGCGCCAAGCCGCCAAGCCGCCGGCCACGGGCTGGCAGTTCTCGTAGCCGCGCTTCTTGAGCAGCGCCACGGCGCGCGACGCGCGCGCGCCGGTGGCGCACAGCACCAGCACCGGCAGCGCCTTGTTGCTCGGCAACGCGGTGGAGGTCTCAAGTTGGGACAGCGGCACGTTGCGTGCCCCTACGGCATGGCCGCTGGCGAATTCGGCCGGTTCGCGCACGTCGATGAGCACGCCTTTTTCACGGTTGATCAGACGCACCGCCTCAGCCGTGCTGATGCCGCTGCCGGCACCTCCGCGGATCACCGGCCACAGCAGCAGGGCGCCCGATACGAGCGCGGTGAGGACCAGGTACCAGTTGTCGAGCAGGAATCGCACGGCGTTCGAGGGGTTGCCAAAGCGGCGGATTATAGAATTTGCAGCTTTGCCGCCGGCGCGCACGCCCGTTGCCAACTCAGCGGCCACAGCCCTTTTTTCCACTCTCAGGCTTTGAGTCCCTGCCCATGTACAAGCTCGTGCTGATCCGCCACGGCGAATCGACCTGGAACCTCGAAAACCGCTTCACCGGCTGGACCGACGTGCCGCTGACGGACACCGGCGTGGCCCAGGCGCGCCAGGCCGGCAAGCTGCTCAAGGAAGGCGGCTGGGAATTCGACGTGGCCTACACCTCGGTGCTCAAGCGCGCCATCTGGACGCTGTGGCACTGCCTGGACGAGATGGACCGCACCTGGCTGCCCGTGGTCAAGGACTGGCACCTCAACGAGCGCCACTACGGCTCGCTGCAAGGCCTCAACAAGGCCGACATGGCCAAGCAGTACGGCGACGAGCAGGTGCTGGTCTGGCGCCGCAGCTACGACACGCCGCCGCCGGCGCTGGATGCCAACGACCCGCGCGGCCAGCGACAGGACCCGCGCTACGCCCAGCTCGACCCCGAGCAGGTCCCGCTCACCGAGTGCCTGAAGGACACCGTCGCGCGCGTGCTGCCTTACTGGAACGAGGTGCTGGCCCCGGCCATCAAGTCCGGCCAGCGCATCGTCATCGCCGCCCACGGCAACAGCATCCGCGCGCTGGTGAAGTACCTCGACGGCATCAGCGACACCGACATCGTCGGCCTGAACATCCCCAACGGCATCCCGATGGTTTACGAGCTCGATGCCGAGCTCAAGCCCATCCGCCGCTACTACCTGGGCGACGCGGAAGCCGCCGCCAAGGCGGCCGCCGCGGTGGCCAACCAGGGCAAGGCCTGATTCCCAGGCCCGCGCCACAAGACAAAGGGGCCGCGAGGCCCCTTTTTCATTCCAGCCGCAGAGGCGCTTGCCGCCCGGCCTCACAACCCCGCCAGCGCCTGTGCCAGCAGCGGCGCCACGCTCACGGCGTTGCTCGGGTGCGGCACGGCGTCCGTGCTCCAGACGTGGCGCACGCCGGCCGCGTGCAGCTGCTCCAGCGCATCGCCCACGAACAGGGCGTGCGTCACCGCCACGTCCACCGAGGCCGCCCCGCGCGCCAGCGCCTGCGTGGCCGCGGCGATCAGCGTCTGGCCCGTGCTGGCCACGTCATCGAGCAGCACCACCGCGCGGCCGCCCAGCTCCAGCGGCGGCAGCTCCAGCACCACCTCGCGGTCGCCCAGCCGGCGCTTGCAGCCCATGCCGTGCTCCAGGCCCTGCGCCTGCGCCGCAGCCTGCACCCACTGCGCCGCCTCCTCGTCCGGGCCGATCAAAACCGGGCGGCCCAGCTGCCGCGCCACCCACTCGCCCAGCAGCGCCGCCGCCGACAGCGCCAGCCCACGCCGCCCCGGGAACAGCGCTTCCATGGAGGTCACGCGGTGCAGGTGCGGATCCACCGTCAGCACCGCGTCGAACAGCCCGCCCAGCAGCGCCGCCACGTGGCGCTGGCTGACCACCTCGCCGGGCGTGAAGGCCATGTCCTGGCGCATGTAGGCCAGGTACGGCGACACCAGGACCAGCTCACGCGCGCCCAGCTCGCGCGCCGCCGGCGCGCACAGCAGCAGTTCCGTCAGCTTCTCGTTGGGCTGCTGCAGCCCGCGCAGCATCAGCACGCGCGACGGCAGCGCCTCGGGCAGCCGCAGCCGCAGCTCGCCGTCGGGAAAGCGGTGCCGCTGCACGAAGGCCAGCGGCACGCCCAACGCCTGCGCCAGGGCCCGCGCCAGCGGCGCCTCGTCGTCGAAGGCCAGCAGCATCTGCTCGCTCATGGGAACTCCAGACTGTTTTCTGAAGGGTTGGTCGATGGCGCGCGGGTCTGCATCGCCGGCCCTCAGCGGGCCTGCAGCGCCTGCGCGATGGTGTCGCGCAGCTGCGCCGCCAGGGCGCGCCGGTCGGCATGCGCCACCGCCTGCGGCGGCAGCACCTGCAGCTGCACCGCCAGGCCCTGCGCGCAGGCCAGGCGCCACAGGCTCTGGCCCAGCGTCATGTCGCCCACGAAGCTCGCGGCAGGGCTCACCGCGTGCAGCGGGTCGCTGTAGCGCAGCGCCACCGGCTGCACCGGCTCGCCGCTGGCGATCACGGCCTGCAGCAGGTTGGCGTGGAAAGGCAGCAGCTCATGGCCCTCGCCGGTGGTGCCCTCCGGGAACACCGCCACCGTGTCGCCGTCGCGCAGCGCCTGCGTGATGGCGTGCAGCACGCGCATGGCGTCGCGCGCGCGCTCGCGCTGCAGGTACAGCGTGCCGGCGGCGTCCACCAGCCGCCCCACCAGGGGCCAGGCCTGCACCTCGGCCTTGGAGACGAAGCGCGCCTGCGGGCACAGCGCGTGGATGGCGGCGATGTCCAGCCACGACACGTGGTTGGCCACGATCAGCTTGGCGCCCGAGCGGAAGCTGCCTTGCGCGCGCAGCTCCAGCCCCAGCGTGGCCAGCAGCTTGCGCGACCACCAGCCGATGCGCGCCTGCCGCCGCGCCGGGCCGCAGGAAGGAAACAGCAGCAGCACGATGGCCAGGCCATGCAGCCCGTGCAGCACCGTGCGCGCCAGCCGCCACAGCGCGCGCAGCCGCCGCAGCGGCGACACGGCAG
>JAEYPG010000332.1 GCA_023410975.1 Pseudomonadota bacterium | reverse complement strand
CATCCACAGCACGCCACGCCCGCGGCCCGCGCCGAAACGCCGGCTCTCCGACGCCGCCGGAGCGGCAGACATGTCGGGCAGCGCCGGCCGCGTCGCCCACCACACCGCCGCCATGGCTGCCATGCCGGTGAGCGCCAGGTGCAGCACCGGCGGCGCCTGCACGCGCAGCAGCGCGCTGCCGAAAGCCGCGCCCGCCATGCCGCCAAAGCTGAAGAGGGCGTGGAAGCGGCTCATCAGACGCCGGCCGCTGTCCGCTTCCAGCGCCGCGCCGCCGGCATTCATCGCCACGTCGTACACGCTGCCGGCGGCGCCGAAGACCCACATCGTCGCCAGCAGCAGCGCCCAGGAGCCGCTGGCCAGCAGCGCCGTCACGGTCATGGCTGCCACCAGGCCGGTGAGGCACGCCACCCGCTGCGGCCCCCAGCGCCCGACCCAGCGCCCGGCGAAGGCCAGACCGCACAGCGCGCCCACGCCGGCGGCCAGCATCGTCAGCGCCAGGCGCTGCTCGTCCAGGCCGTAATGCGCGCGCACCGTGGGCACGTGCACGCCCCAGGTGGCAAACAGAAAACCGCTGATGAAGAACTGCAGGCGCACGGCCCACACGGGCCGGTCAAGGGAGAAGGGCATGCGTGCTCGGGATCGGAACGAAAGCGAAAGGCGCGGCCTGGCGGCGGCGCGAAGCACCGGGATCGGCAAGCGCCGCGCCCGTGGACGCCGCGTAGTGTGCGCGCTGGCCCACAAGAGCCGTCGGCCACAATCCCGACCATGGATGCCGACACTTCCTCCCTGCTGCGCCGCCTGCTTGCCGATCGGCCCGTCGCCGCGCTGGCCACGCTGCATCGCGGCGAGCCCGCCGTTTCCATGGCGCCCTTCGTGCTGCCTTCGGACGACACGCGGCTCTACATCCACGTCAGCGGCCTGGCCACGCACACGCGCGACATGCTGGAGCACCCGCGCGTGAGCGTGCTGGTGACGGCGGAGGCCGGGGGCGAATGGCCGGCACAGGCCCTGCCGCGCGTCTCGCTGCAGGCCGACGCGTTGCCGCTGGAACGCGACGGCGAGGGCTACGCCGCGGCGCGCGCACAGTACCTGGCCCGCTTCCCGGACACGGCCCCGATCTTCGAGCTGGGCGACTTCCGCCTCTTTGCGCTGCGGCCCGTGTCGGCACGGCTGATCGCGGGCTTCGGCCGCGCCTACAGCCTGGTGGGCGCGGAGCTGGACGCCTGGCTGCGCGCCGGCGCCTGAACGCGGAGCGCCAGCCATGGGCAGGACATTGCGCATCGAACCGCTGGGCCGCACCGTCGCGGTGGAGGAGGGCGTCACGCTGCTGGAAGCGGCGTTGGCGCAGGGCATCAGGCTGCGCAGCAGCTGCCGCAACGGCACCTGCCGCGAATGCATCGCCCAACTCACCGAGGGCCGGGTGCGCTACCGCATCGAGTGGCCGGGACTCTCGCCCGACGAGAAGGCGGAGGGCTTTACCTTGCCTTGCGTCGCGCTGGCAGAGACCGACGTGGTGCTGCTGCAGCCGCGAGCAGAGCTGAAGGATTGAGCTTCTTGCTGCCCGCAGGCACGGCTGCGGCGGTGTTCAATGCGGCCGCAACTCTTCGAACACCGCGGCCATCTCCTCGGCCGGCACGTCATTGAGCGCCGCGCCGGCGAACACGTCCTCGCCGTTGAGCCAGCGCGTCTCGCCATGGTCGTCATCGATCGCGATGAGCAGCGCCCGGTTGAGCTCGTACACGCCCCAGGCCAGCCCGGCATCCCGCAGCGAGGACTGCATGGCGTTCTGCACCAGCGAGCGCACGCGGCGGTGGACCTCGCTGTAGGGCACCTGCAGCGCACGCCCGGCCGCCGCCTCGATGCAGGCCTTGAGGTCGTGCGACGCATGCCCGCGGCAGGCCAGCGGGCGCACCGAGTAGATCACGCAGGCGCCCTGCGCGATGAAGGGACAGCGCTGGCGCAGCGCCACGCGCTCCCGCTCCGCGAGGCCGGCGGTCTGGGCATCGGCCTCGCGCAGCCCGGCCACGAGGTCCACGCCGCGCTCCAGCAGCCGTGGCGTCACGGCGCGCAGGAAGCGCGCCACCAGCAGCACCTCGGGCGCGGTGGCGCCGACGCGCAGCGTGCAGCAGGTGGAGCAGCCGCGCCCGCAAGCCAGCGGCGGCTCGTCCTCGCACTGGATGGCGACGTTGCCCGCAAAACTGTCGAAGGCCTGGCTCAGCAGCGCATCGAGCACGACCGGCGTGCGCCCGCGCTCTGCCAGCGTGGTGTCGAAGGCACGGTGCAGCGCCTGGAAAAATTCGCGTGATGGGTGCATGGTGTGGGCAAAGGTAGCGACATGGCTGCTCCCGCAACTTGAGCCATCTCAAGGCTGCGTCGCGCACAACTCTTGCAACGAGGGTGCAAGGGAACGGCGTGCGGCCGGGGGTTTGTCACGTTTGTAGCGATCGTGCTGGCCGCAGCGCCCCTTGTGAAAGCTTTCATGGATCTCACGCAAAAGATGCCGATGCCGGTGCCGCTGATTCCCCTGGCCGAAGACGACTTGCGGCGCTGGCGCGCCTGCGCGCGCCGCTACTGGCTGCACCGCCGCGCGCCCGTGCCGGTGGCGCCCTCGCGAAGCAGGCCGAGCGTGGACCGCATGGTCAGGGGCCCTGGCGTCGAGCAGGCGCTGCGCGCCTCCTACCCGGGACTGCTCACGCTGGACGCGCCGCGGACGGACGACGAATGGCAGGCCGCCATCGACATCACCGAACGGCTGCTGGTGGACATCGGATCGCAGGACGAGGCCTGGGCCGTGGCCGGCGCCTGCGTGGCCAGCGACGAAGGCGTGCGCGTGCGCATCGACCTCGTCACCCGGGACGCCCTGGGCTTCAAGCTGCTGCGCGTGCGCCAGGCCACCGCGGGCACCGACGCCGATGTCGACACGGTGGCGCTGTGGCTGCACGTGATGGCGCGCAATGCGCTGCGCGTGCAGAGCGCGGGGCTGCTGCTGATCGACACCAGCTTCGTCTACCCGGGTCACGGCTGCTACGCTGGCCTGTACCGCGAGGTGGACCTGGCGCCCGTGCTGGGCACGCGCCCGGTGGGCGAGTGGATCGTCGCGATGCGCCAGTGCGAGCGCGGCGAGCTGCCCGCCGTGCCGCTCGGCGCGCCCTGCGGAACGGACGCGAGCGCGGGCGGCCCATGCGAGCAGCTTGCGCCGTGCGGCCTGTCGGTCGCCGAGCCCGTGCTGGTCGATCCCGCCAACAGCCTGGACATCGTCGGGCGCGAGCTGGCGGCGGAGTTGCGTGCCGAGGGCTACGCGGACCTGCGCGACGTGCCGCTGCACCGGCTCACGGTGGCCCGGCACCGCCGCGCCGCGCTGGCCGTCAAGCGCGGGCAGCCCGTACTCGATCCTGGCGCGGGCGCGGCACTGCGCACGCTGCCCGGACCACGGCGCTGGTTGCGCTTTGAAACCATCGGTTTTTCCGTCCCGCCCTGGGCCGGCACGCAGCCCTACCAGGTGCTGCCGTTCCAGTGGAGCTGCGACGTGGAAACGCCCGATGGCCGGGTCGCGCAGGCAGGTTTCCTCGCGGAGAACGACGGTGACCCTCGCCGCGCCTTTGCCGCCTCGCTGGTGGAGACGCTGGGCGCCGAGGGGCCGGTGTTCGCCTACAACGCGGGCTTCGAGCGCAACCGCATCCGCGAGCTGGCGCAGCGTTTCGAGGACCTGGGGCCAGCCCTGTCAGCGCTGCTGCCGCGCATCGTCGACATGTTCGCGCTGCTGCGCGACCACTACTACCACCCCGCGATGGCCGGCTCGTGGTCGCTGCGCTCGGTGTTCAGGGCAATGGTGCCCGAGGCCGGCGCGCACGATTTCGAGGTGCACAGCCATGGCCGCTGTTTCCACAGCCCGCTGCAGGCCTACGCGGCATCGCTGGAGCGCGGATGGCCGCCGGCCGAGGGCGAAAAGCTGCGCCAGGCGCTGCGCGACCATGGCCGCCGGCACTGCGCCGCGCTGCGGCAGCTCACGGCCGTGCTGGAACAGGCCTGAGCCATGAAGGCCATCCGTCCCCATGACGACCTGCTGTGCTGCCTGGAGCGGTCGGCCGGCGAGCACCCCGATGCCGCGCACGTCACGACGCTGGCGCTGGCGGCGGCCTCCGGCCGCATCAAGCGCATGACGCCGCAGGCGTGCTGGACCCTGCTGGCCACGGCGCTGATGGCGCCGCGGCCTTCCTGCGCCTTCGAAGCCATGCGCCTTGCGCGTGCGCTGCCGCAGCTGCTGCCCGAGCTGGACGGGCTGTTTGGCGTGCCTCAGCTCTCGGACGGGCCGGAGTGGGTGGACGTGGGCCAACACCAATGGCGCTTCATCGACGAGGCCGCGCGGGCGAATGCGCCGCTGGCGCTGCGCTTCGCGGCACTGATGCACAAGGTCGGCAAGTCCGGCACGCCGCGCGAGATCTGGCCGCACCACCACAAGCACGAACAGCGCGCGCACGCCGCCATCGACGCGCTCGCGCGGCGCGCCGCGGTGCCGGCGGACGCGGTGGCGCTGGCGCACTTGGCGGTGGACGAGTGCGACCGCATCCACCGCGCCAGCGACATGCGCGCCGGCCCCATCGCCATGCTGCTGGAGCGGGTGCAGGCGCGCGAGCACCCGGCCCGGCTGGAGCAATTGCTGTTGCTGTGCACCTGCGACTGGGCAGCCTTCGAAGGCCACCACGCCGGCGAGTACGCCAAGGCCGGCCGCATCCGACTGGCGCTGGCGGCCAGCTGTGCGGCCATCGTGACCGGCCTGGACGAGGAAGCGGCCCTGCAAGCGCGTGCCGAAGCGATCGCCACGGCACTGGGGAGCCGGGTGCGGCGTTGAGGCGGCCTGCTTCATCACGACTTCAACTCATCAGTGAAAGATCACCGTTCGCCCTGAGCCTGTCGAAGGGCTCAGCCCGAACGGGCCTTCTTTCAGTGCCAGGGAAGCATTGGAATCAGACCGCCCGAAACACGCGTGCCAGATCAGCCGAAAGCCAGCACCTGCGGCTCGTCTTCGTGCACCGACGTGATGACGGCCTCGCACAGCGCGCCGCCCGCGCCGTAGCGGTAGTCGTGCCGCATCTCGACCTCGCCGTAGACCATCTTGTCGCAGCGGCACATGCGGCCCTGCGCGTCGTACTCGGCGCGGAAGTAGGTGTTGCGGTGGCGCAGCGACGCGGTGTCGAGCTCCTGGCTCAGCTGCAGCGGCAGCTTCACGCCGCTGTAGGTCAGGAAGCAGCGGACGGTGCGTTCTTCGCTCGGAGAATCCATGCGGCGCGCCTCAGCCCTTGAGCAGCTTGGACCGTTCGGCCTGGCTGTAGTTGCTGAAGTGGCCTTCCCGGGCGGCGGCGCGGCGGTTGGACGCGATGATCGCCTTGATCTTGCCTTGCGGCGCGGTCAGCGAGACACGCCGCTCCAACTCGGTGGCGGCACAGTGCGGGCAGGCCGGCGTGGTGCTGGAACGCACCAGCAGCTCGAATTCCTGGCCGCAGGCAGGGCAGTGGTAGTCGTAGATCGGCATGTGGGCCTCAAGCGTTGGAAGTGAAAACGTCGGAATGGGCGTCGAGCCACGCGCGCGCCTGCGCGGGGCTCAGACGCTGGAAGGATCGGGCGTCCATGCGTGCTCCTCGCGCCCGGCATAGGGCGCCATGCTCTGGATGCGCGGGTCGTGCAGTCCCACGCCGATGGTGAAGTGGTAGACCGACTGCACCCGCGTGCCCTCGATGCCAAGCAGCTCGTGCAGCGTGTCGTCGAAGTAGCAACCAATGCCGGTGCCGTTGAAACCCGCCGCCTCGGCTTCCAGGTACAGCACCTGGCCCAGCAGGCCGGCTTCGAGCAGCAGCTCGCGGTAGCGCCAGGGTGCGTCGTGCAGCGGCTGGTCGAACTCGGCCAGCAGTGCGAAGGCCAGGGCCGCGTCGCTGCCCAGCGCCTGGTGGCAGTCGATGGTGCGCAGCACGCCGGCCAGCGCCGGGTTCGCGGCCAGCCGCCACAGCGGCAGGCTTTCGACCGGCGCCCAATCCATGAGCGGGCCCAGTGCTTCGCGCAGGAGACTTTCGCCCCGTGCGCTGCGCGGCAGCAGGTAGGCCCCGGGCGCGAGCCCTTCCACGCGGTGAGCGAAAAGCACGGGATGCACCCGCTCGGCGCCGGGCAGCGCGTCCCAGGGCAGGGCACCGGGCAGCAGGGCCTGCACGATGCGCTCCAACGCCGCGCGCGGCAGCGCCGCGCGGCGGTTGAAGCGCTGCGCGCTGCGCCGGCCGTGGATGATTTCCACCGCGCTGCGCCGGGACGGCTGCACGGCAGCCGCCAAGGCCGGCGTCGCCGTGGGGGCCGGCTGCACGGAACTTTGGGCCTGCAGCACGGGGCGCCGCGCCGCCGCAGCGACGTCCTCGATGATCGGCCAGCGGTACATCGGATGGCGGTCCAGCCGGTTGGCGCTGCCGCGCCAGCTGCCATCGGCAATCCAGCGCGGCAGCACGGGGGTCGCGTCGAAACGCGCGGCCGGATCAGGCAGCAGCTCGACCAGGCAATCCGGCGCTTCGCGCTCCGCGTCCCCGAAGTCCGCGGCGCGGTCCAGTCCCAGCAGGGCGCACAGGACGTCGTCTCCCAGCCCCTGCACGACGCGCGCGCGCCAGCCGAGCACCGCAGCCGCGTAGCGCAGCGCGCCCACGGCATGGCCGGCATCGAGCTGGCAATAGCGGTAGGCGCGCTCACCGTACTTCCAGGCCTCGCGCCAGTGGATGGACGTCAGCCCGACCCACAGCCGCATTCCCGGGTCGGACCATCCGGGGCCCAGCTCGGCGCGCCGCTCCAGCGCGTGCTCGCGCGGCGCGTAGTGGTAGAGCCCGTCCACCAGCCCGTTCACGCCATGGGCCAGCAGGTAGGCCTCGGTGGGATGCAGGTTGCCGCTGGAAGGATTCACGCGCACCGCCCAGCGGTCGGGCCCGTGCTGCTTCCATGCAGACAGCGCCAAGCTGAGCTCCAGCAGCAGCCCGATGGCGTTGCGATCGGCCGGGTGCGGCGTCACGGCGCTCGGATTGAACAGATCGGCCCAGGCCGGCGCGCCGGCCTGGGCCAGCGCCGCAGCAGGCAGCGGCAGCATCTCCAGCGGTGCACCGCTCCAGCGCCGGAACGGGTCGGGTTGCGCGTCCCAGTCCAGCGTCTCGGGGCCGGCGGCATAGCGCTGCAGATGGTGCTTGGTGCGCTGGTGATAGGCGCGCACGCGACCTTCGGGACTGGCTGGCAACGGGGGCGGCACGGCAGCCGCGTCGGCCAATGGCTCCAGGGAGGGAAGAGTGGCGGTCACCACGGCCATCAGATGGTGTTCTTGATGTGGTCGGCGATCTTCATGAACGCCACATCGAGCTCCTGGCGCAAGGCATCGTCGGCGCAGGTCTCGTCCAGCGCCTGGCGCATGCACGCCATCCACGCGTCGCGCGCGCTCACGTCGATGTCGAAGGGATGGTGGCGTCGGCGCAGCATCGGAGAACCGCGCTCTTCGCTGTAGACCTTGGGCCCGCCCATCCACTCGGTGAGGTACTTCGCCAGGACGGCCTTGGTCGGACCGAGGTCGGGCTCGTGCATCGCGCGGATGGTGCGGGCGTCCTCGCGCGCGTCCATGGCTCGGTAGAAGGCATCCACCAGCCGAGCCACCGCCTCGGGGCCACCCAGCCGTTCCAGGTGCGGATTGCGGGTGCTGCAGACAATGGGAATATGTGCGCTCATGCCTGCATGCGATGCAACAGCCATACCAGCATGCGCGAGACAGCTTTGCCCGGCTCAGCCCGGATCGCGAGCGCGGCACGAGGCCTCCAGGCAGTACGCAAGCCGGCCCTGCACGCCATGCTTTGTCGGGTTTCGCACAAACCCGTCGGGCTGGTCGCGCGCTCGGCTCAGACCATGGAAATGCAGTTTTCCTAATTAAAACAACGGCTTGGCAGTAAACCACGCTGCTGGCACAGGCATTGCGAAGAGGGAGTGCGCGCAGCCCGACTCCGCCGGCCCCGAGGGATCTCCAAGAAACCCACGAGCACCGAAGGACGCACAGAGAACGACAGCGCCAGTCATCTCGTCAACTTCGCAACGAAACCTGGAGCACATAAATGGCAAAGCTTCGTCAGATCGCCTTCTACGGCAAGGGTGGCATCGGCAAGTCCACCACGTCCCAAAACACGCTGGCCGCGCTGGCCGAGATGGGTCAGAAGATCCTGATCGTCGGCTGCGATCCCAAGGCCGACTCCACCCGGCTGATCCTGCACGCAAAGGCCCAGGACACCATCTTGTCGCTGGCAGCGGAAGCCGGCTCGGTGGAGGACCTGGAGATCGAGGACGCCATGAAGATCGGCTTTCGCGACATCCGCTGCGTGGAGTCCGGCGGCCCGGAGCCCGGCGTGGGCTGCGCCGGCCGCGGCGTGATCACGTCGATCAACTTCCTGGAGGAAAACGGCGCCTATGACGGCGTGGACTACGTGTCCTACGACGTGCTGGGCGACGTGGTGTGCGGCGGCTTTGCCATGCCCATCCGCGAGAACAAGGCCCAGGAAATCTACATCGTCATGTCCGGCGAGATGATGGCCATGTACGCGGCCAACAACATCTCCAAGGGCATCCTGAAGTACGCCAACAGCGGCGGCGTGCGCCTGGGCGGCCTGGTGTGCAACGAGCGCAAGACCGACAAGGAGCTGGAGCTGGCGGAGTCGCTGGCCAAGAAGCTGGGCACCACGCTCATCCACTTCGTGCCGCGCGACAACATCGTGCAGCACGCCGAGCTGCGCCGCATGACCGTCATCGAGTACGCGCCGGAGTCCAAGCAGGCCGGCGAGTACCGCAAGCTCGCGCAGAAGGTGCACGACAACGCCGGCAACGGCGTGATTCCCTCGCCCATCACCATGGACGAGCTCGAAGACCTGCTGATGGAGCACGGGATCATGCAGGCCATCGACGAGAGCCAGGTCGGCAAGACCGCCGCCGAGCTCGCCGCCTGACAGGCCCCAGGGGCGCGCAAGCGTCCCGTTCGGTCTGGGCTTGTCGAAGTCCTGCCGCGCAGTGGAGCTGCCGGCGCTACGACAGGCCCAGGGCGAACGGTCCCTTGATCTCGCGCCCCGCACGAGAAGAACAACATCCCGTTCCCGCCGCAACCACACCGCCGAATCCACCGCTGACGGAGAGTCCCGCCATGAGCATGACCGTTGAAGAGCGCAAGGCCGCCAACAAGGCCTTGATCGATGAAGTCCTGAAGGCCTATCCCGAGAAGATGGCCAAGCGCCGCGCCAAGCACCTCAACAACTACGAGGAGGGCAGGCCCGACTGCGGCGTCAAGTCCAACATCAAGAGCCTGCCCGGCGTCATGACCATCCGCGGCTGCGCCTACGCCGGCTCCAAGGGCGTGGTGTGGGGCCCCATCAAGGACATGGTGCACATCTCCCACGGCCCCGTGGGCTGCGGCCAGTACTCCTGGAGCTCGCGGCGCAACTACTACATCGGCGTCACCGGCGTGGACACCTTCGTGACCATGCAGTTCACCTCCGACTTCCAGGAGAAGGACATCGTCTTCGGTGGCGACAAGAAGCTCGACAAGATCATCGACGAGATCCAGGAGCTGTTCCCGCTGAACAAGGGCATCTCCATCCAGAGCGAGTGCCCCATCGGGCTCATCGGCGACGACATCGAGGCCGTGTCCAAGAAGAAGAGCAAGGAGCACGGCAACCACACCATCGTGCCCGTGCGCTGCGAGGGTTTTAGAGGCGTGTCCCAGTCCCTCGGGCACCACCTCGCCAACGACGCCATCCGCGACTGGGTCTTCGACGGCACCACCAGGAAGGAGCACGAGTTCGTCTCCACGCCGTACGACGTCACCATCATCGGCGACTACAACATCGGCGGCGACGCCTGGAGCAGCCGCATCCTGCTCGAAGAGATCGGCTTGCGCGTGATCGCCCAGTGGTCGGGCGACGGCACCATCGCCGAGCTGGAGAACACCCCGAAGGCCAAGCTCAACCTCATCCACTGCTACCGCTCGATGAACTACATCAGCCGGCACATGGAAGAGAAGTACGGCATCCCCTGGGTCGAGTACAACTTCTTCGGCCCCACCAAGATCGCCGAGAGCCTGCGCGCCATCGCCAGCCACTTCGACGACACCATCAAGGCCAACGCCGAAGCCGTCATCGCCAAGTACCAGCCCATGGTCGACGCCGTGCTGGCCAAGTACAAGCCCCGCCTGCAAGGCAAGACCGTGATGCTGTACGTCGGCGGCCTGCGCCCGCGCCACGTCATCGGCGCCTACGAGGATCTGGGCATGGAGATCGTGGGCACCGGCTACGAGTTCGCCCACAACGACGACTACCAGCGCACCACCCACTACATCAAGGACTCCACGCTCATCTACGACGACGTCACGGGCTACGAGTTCGAGAAGTTCGCCGAAGGCCTGCAGCCCGACCTCGTGGGCTCGGGCATCAAGGAAAAGTACGTCTTCCAGAAAATGGGCGTGCCCTTCCGCCAGATGCACTCCTGGGACTACTCCGGCCCCTACCACGGCTACGACGGCTTCGCCATCTTCGCCCGCGACATGGACATGGCCATCAGCTCGCCGGTGTGGAAGCTCACCCAGGCCCCGTGGAAGAACGCCGCCTGACGCCCTCAGCTCAGTCTGAACTGGAATAAACGCCGTTCGGGCTGAGCTTGTCGAAGCCCTGCCGCCCAGCCGGGATGCAGGCCCTTCGACAGGCTCAGGGCGAACGGGCTTGAGATTGCTCCGTCATCCATCAGGAGAACCCAAATGCCCCAAAGCGCAGACAAGATCAAGGACCACGAGCTGCTGTTCCGCGAGCCGGAGTACCAGGAGCTGTTCGCCAGCAAGAAGGCCAACTTCGAGTTCAACCACTCCGAGGTCAAGATCGCCGAGATCCGCGACTGGACCAAGTCCAAGGAGTACAAGGACAAGAACTTCGCCCGCGAGGCCCTCGTCGTCAACCCGGCCAAGGCCTGCCAGCCCCTGGGCGCCGTCTTCGTTGCCAACGGCTTCGCCAAGACGCTCTCGTTCGTGCACGGCTCCCAGGGCTGCGTGGCCTACTACCGCAGCCACTTCTCCCGCCACTTCAAGGAACCCACCTCCTGCGTGAGCTCCTCCATGACGGAAGACGCGGCCGTCTTCGGCGGCCTCAACAACATGATCGACGGCCTGGCCAACGCCTACAACCTCTACAAGCCCGAGATGATCGCCGTCTCGACCACTTGCATGGCCGAGGTCATCGGCGACGACCTCGACGCCTTCATCAAGAACTCCAAGCAAAAGGGCTCCGTCCCCGCCGAGTTCGACGTGCCCTTCGCCCACACCCCCGCCTTCGTCGGCAGCCACATCACCGGCTACGACAACGCGCTGCTGGGCGTGCTCAAGCACTTCTGGGACGGCAAGGCCGGCACTACCGAGCCCCTCACGCGCACCCCCGACGACAGCATCAACTTCATCGGCGGCTTCGACGGCTTCGTCGTGGGCAACATGAAGGAAGTGCGCCGCATCTTCGATCTCTTCGGCGTCAAGGTGAACGTCCTCTGCGACCCCTCCGAGGTCTGGAACACCCCCACCGACGGCGAGTTCCGCATGTACGAAGGCGGCACCACCAAGGCCGAGGTCGAGGCCGCCCTCAACGCCAAGGCAACAATAGTCTTCCAGGAATACTGCTGCGAGAAGACCGCCAAGTACATCGCCGAGAAGGGCCAGGAAGTCGTCGTGCTCAACGCCCCCGTGGGCGTCACCGGCACCGACCGCTTCATCATGGCCATCGCCCGCCTCACCGGCAAGCCCGTGCCCGCCCAGCTCGAAAAGGAGCGCGGCCAGCTCGTGGACGCCCTGGCCGACAGCCAGACCCACCTGCACGGCAAGCGCTACGCCCTCTACGGCGACCCCGACCAGCTCATCGGCTACACCGAGTTCCTGCTGGAGCTCGGCGCCGAGCCCGCCCACATCCTGGCCACCAACGGCACCCAGGACTGGGCCGACAAGGTCCAGGCCGTCCTCGACGCCTCCCCCTACGGCGCCGGCTGCAAGGTCTACCCCAAGCGCGACCTCTGGCACATGAGGAGCCTGCTCAACACCGAGCCCGTGGACTTCCTCATCGGCAACACCTACGGCAAGTACCTCGAGCGCGACTGCGGCACCCCGCTCATCCGCCTGGTCTTCCCCATCTTCGACCGCCACCACTACCACCG
>JAEYPG010000320.1 GCA_023410975.1 Pseudomonadota bacterium | reverse complement strand
CTGTGAGCGCGCCCGCCACGCCCGTGCGCGCCTTGGTCGGCCTGGGCGCCAACCTGGGCGATGCGCGCGCCACGCTGCGCGCAGCGCTGCGGGCCCTGGAGGCGCTGCCCCACAGCCGGCTGGCCGGCGTGTCCTCCCTGTGGCGCAGCGCGCCGGTGGATGCGCAGGGGCCGGACTTCCTCAACGCCGTGGCCGCGCTGGACACCACGCTGGCGCCTTTGGAGCTGCTGCGGCAGCTGCAGGCCATCGAGCTTGCGCACGGCCGCGAGCGCCCCTACCGCAACGCGCCGCGCACGCTGGACCTGGACCTGCTGCTCTACGGCGGCCTGTGCCAGGACGACCCGGTGCTGACGCTGCCGCACCCACGCGCGCACGAGCGCGCCTTCGTGCTGGCGCCGCTGGGCGAGCTGGCGCCGGCGCTGCGCTGGCCGGGGCGCCGTGAGACGCCGCTGGAACTGCTGCAAACGGTGCGCGACCAGGCCATCGAGCGCCTGGATGGCGACTGGCGCTGAGGCTGGCCCGCCGTCTGCCCGAGGCGGTTTGAGCGCTGAGGCAGGCCTCGCGGGTGTCTCGCGAATGTCACAGAGGCGTCACTTTCGAAGCTGCCGGGAGCCCGGACGGCAGCTGACCCCCCCGTAGAATCCCGGGTTTGCCAACTCTGAACCCCTGCCGTGGCGGCGCTTTCCTGCGCGCGCCACCGGCACGTCGGCCGCACGGCCGGACGAGAGGACGACATGCTGTTTTCCAAGCTGCTGCCCAAGGAGGGCAATTTCTTCGAGCTGTTCAACCAGCACGGCGCGAAGATTGCCGAGGGCTCGCGGGCCTTCATGCTGATGATCGAGCACTACGCCGATCCGGCCCTGCGCCAGCGCCATGCCGACGGTGTGGACGCCGCCGAGCACGATGCCGACAAGGTCACCGCCGAAGTCAACCGGCTGCTGCACAAGACCTTCATCACCCCCATCGACCGCGAGCAGATCCTGTCGCTGATCAACGCCATGGACGACGTGCTGGACCTGCTGCAGGACACGGCCGAGACCATGGCGCTGTACGACGTGCATGCCGTCACGGAGGAACTGCGCTCGCTGGCCGAGCTCAGCGTCAAGTGCTGCGAGCGCGTGCAGCACGCGGTCTCGCTGCTGCCCAAGCTCAACGTGCCGGCGGTGGCCGAGGCCGCCATCAAGACCTGCGAGGAGATCGACAAGCTCGAATCCGACGCCGACCGCGTGATGCGCAGCGCCATGTCCAAGCTCTTCCGCCAGGAGCCCGACGTGCGCGAGCTCATCAAGCTCAAGGCGATCTACGAGCAGCTCGAATCCATCTCCGACCGCT
The DNA here is from genome assembly GCA_023410975.1 of Pseudomonadota bacterium. Taxonomy (GTDB): domain Bacteria; phylum Pseudomonadota; class Gammaproteobacteria; order Burkholderiales; family Burkholderiaceae_C; genus Azohydromonas. The sequence goes on along the minus strand of JAEYPG010000320.1, from coordinate 6,752 downwards.
GCGAGGACGTGGCCAACCTGATCGAGGGCATCGTCCTCGAGAACTCCTGAAGCCGCTCGGCGCGCTGCCTTTTTATTCATGGATCCTATCCAGACCGGCTTCTGGGTCGTGGCGCTGCTCGTGGTGCTGGCCCTCGCTTTTGACTTCATGAACGGCTTCCACGACGCGGCGAACTCCATCGCCACCGTCGTGTCCACCGGCGTGCTCAAGCCGCAGCAGGCGGTGCTGTTCGCCGCGTTCTTCAACGTGGTGGCGATCATGGTGTTCCAGCTCAAGGTGGCCGCCACCGTCGGCAAGGGCATCGTCGATCCCTCGGTGGTGGACCTGCACGTCATCTTTGGCGCGCTCATGGGCGCCATCGTCTGGAACGTCGTCACCTGGTTCTACGGCATTCCGTCGAGCTCCTCGCACGCGCTCATCGGCGGCATCGTGGGCGCCACGCTGGCCAAGGCGGGCACCGAGCCGCTGGTGTGGAGCGGCGTGCTCAAGACGGTGCTGTTCATCGTCGTGTCGCCCGTGCTGGGCTTCCTGCTGGGCTCGCTGCTGATGGTGGCGGTGTCCTGGATCTGCAGGCGCAGCTCGCCGCTGCGCGTGGACAACTGGTTCCGCCGGCTGCAGCTGGCGTCCGCGGGCCTGTACTCGCTGGGCCACGGCGGCAACGATGCGCAGAAGACCATCGGCATCATCTGGCTGCTGCTGATCAGCTCGGGCTACGCCAATGCCGGCGACAGCATGCCGCCGTACTGGGTGATCTGGAGCTGCTACCTCGCCATCGGCCTGGGCACCATGTTCGGCGGCTGGCGCATCGTGCAGACCATGGGCCAGCGGCTGACCAAGCTCAAGCCCGTGGGGGGCTTCTGTGCCGAGACGGGCGGGGCGATGACGCTGTTCTTCGCCACTGCGCTGGGCGTGCCGGTGTCCACCACCCACACCATCACCGGTGCCATCGTCGGCGTGGGCTCCACGCAGCGCGCCTCGGCCGTGCGCTGGGGCGTGGCGGGCAACATCGTGTGGGCCTGGATCCTGACCATTCCTGCAGCTGCGACCGTGGCGGCGCTGTCGTACTGGTTCAGCGAGCTGCTGTTCTGAAGCCGCGGCAAGCGCCGCCTCCCAGGCAAGGGCCCGCCCCATCGGCGGGCCTTTTTCATACTCACTGGCTGATGCGGCGCGCCTGCTCGATCTGCCACTCGAAGTAGCGCTGGCCGCTGAAGGCGATGGTGGCCATGAGCACGCCGGCGCCCAGCATCAGCGCGGCGATGGCGCCCAGCACCGGGCCCCAGCGTGTGTCCTGCGCCGGCTGGCCGGGGTTGTGGCGCGCATCCCAGCGCGCATCGGGCGTGAGGCCGTAGAGGATGGCGAAGAGCGCCGCCTGCGCCACCATCAGTCCCAGCAGCGGGATCAACGCCCAGGCGACGTGGTCGTCCTGGCCGAGCTCCAGCATGCGGCGCACGCCGTGCAGCCCGGCCAGCGTGGGCCAGGGGTGCAGCCAGCCTGGCACGTCGCGCCAGCCGTACAGGTAGAAGCGGTGCAGGCCCAGGCTGCCGCCCAGCAGGGCGGTCCAGGTCGCCAGGGTCTTGGACTTGTAGGCGCTGCCGCCGTACGCGCGCGGAGTCTCTTCGGCGCTCAAGCGCGCTCCTGCGGCGGCGTCGTGGCGCCTTCGCCCAGCGCGCGCTGCATCAGCACCACATCGACCCAGCGGCCGAACTTCCAGCCCGCCGCGGCATGGCTGCCGCAGCGCTCGAAGCCGCAGGCCTGGTGCAACCCGATGGAGGCGGCGTTGGCCGAGTCGCCGATCACCGCCACCATCTGCCGCGCACCGCGCGCCTCGCATTGCGCCATCAGCTCCACCAGCAGCGCACGGCCCACGCCCTGGCCGCGCGCGTCGGGGTCGAGGTAGATGGAGTCCTCCAGGCAGAAGCGGAAGGCCGGGCGTGGGCGCAACTGGTTGGCGTAGGCGTAGCCCAGCACCGTGCCGCCGCGCTCGGCCGTCAGCCAGGGCCAGCCGCGGCCGAGCACGTCCTCGCGCCGGCGCAGCATTTCCTCCGCCGGTGGCGGCTCGGTCTCGAAGGTGGCGCAGCCGTGCAGCACGTGGTGCGCATAGATGCGGGCGATGGCGGGAAAGTCCTCGGGCGTGCTCGGGCGGATCAGCAGCGGGCTCATGTCGGGGCAGGGTCAGGCCGGGTTAGGTGCCGGCATAGGGGATTGGCTTCAAGTCAGTTTATAATGCGCGGTTTCGGTGCTGGCGGGCTTAACAGGCCTGCGCGTATCTAACGGCACCGGACAAGCGGGCCGCGCGTGCCTTACAAGCAGTTTTCTGCTGGGCGCCGCGGCACTTTTCCCGATCTGCCTGGCCTGCACGTGTCCCTGGTGCGGCGATCGTTTCCCTGCACATCGAGTCAATCACATGGTCGTCATTCGTCTGGCCCGCGGCGGTTCCAAGAAGCGCCCCTTCTACAACATCGTCGTTGCTGAATCGCGCGAGCGTCGCGACGGTCGCTTCATCGAGCGCGTGGGCTTCTACAACCCCGTGGCCTCCGGCGGTGCGGAGTCGCTGCGCGTGGCGCTGGAGCGCGTGAGCTACTGGACCGGCGTGGGTGCCCAGCTGTCGCCCACCGTGGCGCGCCTGGTGGACCAGGCCAAGAAGGCCACCGCCGGCCAGGCCCCGGCCGCCGCTGCCGCCGAGCCGGCTGCTGTCGCCGCTGCCGAGTAATCGGCGCTGAACCCGTTGCGAGCCGATGTCCTGGGCGCCTGACGAGCCGAGCTGGCCCGCCGATGCGGTGGAGGTCGGCCGGGTGACGGGTGCCTGGGGCATCAAGGGCTGGATCAAGGTCCTGCCCCATGCCAGCGACCCGCAGGCGCTGTTCTCCTCGCGGCGCTGGTTCCTGCAGCCGCCCGAGCGGCTGCCGGCCGCCGCGGCGGCCGGTTTTCCCAAGCTGCTGAAGATCACGGCCGCGCGCGAACAGGGCGACGCCGTGGTGGCCAGCGCCCAGGAGTTGCCCGACCGCAACGCGGCCGAGCTGCTCAAGGGCGCGCGCGTGTTCGTGTCGCGCGCGAGCTTTCCCACCGCCGACGACGGCGAGTACTACTGGGTGGACCTGATCGGGCTGGAGGTGGTCAACCGCGAGGGCGTCGTCCTCGGCACGGTGACGGACCTGCTCGACACCGGCCCGCACAGCGTGCTGCGGGTGCAGCCCAAGGAAGTGCCCGCCGGCATGAGCGCGCTCGAAGCCGAGCGGCTGATTCCCTTCGTCGCCGCCTACATCGACCAGGTGGACCTGGCGCAAAAGCGCATCACGGTCGACTGGGGCGCCGACTACTGACGCCGCCGCCTTGCGCGCGGCGCATGCCTGCCGTGCTGCGCTTCGACGTCATCACCCTTTTCCCCGAGCTGTTCGCGCCGCACCTGGAGGTGGGCGTGACGCGCCGCGCCTATGCCGGCGGCGGACTGCAGCTCAAGCTCTGGCCCTTGCGCGACTTCGCCGAGGGCAACTACCGGCGCGTGGACGACCGCCCCTTCGGCGGCGGTCCAGGCATGGTGATGATGGCGCCGCCGCTGGAGCGCGCCCTGGCCGCCGTGCGCACCGCGCGCGTTCAGGAGGAGGGCGGCGCGCCGCCGGTGCCGCTGATCCATTTCTCGCCCACGGGGCGCGTGCTCGACCAGGCCCTGGTGCGCGAGATCGCCGCCGGGCCCGGCGCCGTGCTGCTGTGCGGGCGTTACGAGGGTATAGACCAGCGTTTCATCGACCGCCACGTGGACCTGGAGCTGAGCCTGGGCGACTTCGTGCTCTCCGGCGGCGAGCTGCCGGCGCTGGTCCTGCTCGATGCCGTGGCGCGACTGCAGCCCGGTGTGCTGCAGGACGCGGCCTCGCACCAGCAGGACAGCTTCGAGGACGGGCTGCTCGATTGCCCGCACTACAGCCGCCCGGAGCAGCTGCCGCGCGCGGACGGCGGCGTGGATGGGGTGCCGGACGTGCTGCTTTCCGGCCACCACGGCCGCATCGCGCGCTGGCGCCGCGAGCGCTCGCTGGAGCTGACGGCGCGTCGGCGGCCCGATCTCATCGAGGCCGCGCGCGCGGCCGGGCGCCTGAGCCGCGATGACGAGAAGTTCCTGCGCACGCTGGACCTCGATCCGCCGACGCCTTAAATCCCGCAGGCCGCACCGGCCTCCCTGAAAATGGCCTTGCGGCTTGGGATATAATCGAGGGCTTTTCGATCCTCTGCCGGGCGAAATTCTTTCGCAGCCTGGGCTGGTCATCCGGACCTGAAGCCTGGGCCAACAACCGACGTGCCGGCACGATCCCTTGGAGAACCCCATGGACCTGATCCAGACCCTCGAGCAGGAAGAAATCGCTCGCCTGAACAAGACCATCCCGGCGTTTGCCCCCGGCGACACGGTGATCGTGAACGTGAACGTGGTGGAAGGCACCCGCAAGCGCGTTCAGGCTTACGAAGGCGTCGTGATTGCCAAGCGCAACCGCGGCCTCAACAGCAGCTTCATCGTGCGCAAGATCTCCAGCGGCGAAGGCGTGGAGCGTACGTTCCAGCTGTACAGCCCGCTGATCGCCGGCATCGAAGTCAAGCGCCGCGGTGACGTGCGCCGCGCCAAGCTGTACTACCTGCGCCAGCGCAGCGGCAAGTCGGCCCGCATCAAGGAAAAGCTGGCCTGATGACGCCGCCGGCCAGCCCGCACGGGCTGGCTTCGCGAGCAGGAAAGCCGCCCTCAGGGCGGCTTTTCTTTTTCCGGCCCGTCTGCGCCCGTACCCGAAGCAGGCCTGGATCGCATGCCAGCGGCCTTTGCGGCGCAGGCCTATGCTGAGTCCATGACCACCCTGATCCTCGATCCCCAGTCCGTGCCGGTGATCGGCATGGACGAGCACCTGCCCGCCGTGCCGGCCGAGCGGCTCACGGCCGCGGCGCTGCGCCTGCGCTTCGCGAATCCGCCGCCCTGGCAACCCGAGACCCGCGCCGACGGCCGGGACGCGACGATCCAGGCCAAGGCCGATGCCTCGGTGCTGGTGCCGCTGGTGGAGCACGACGACGGCTCGCTGCACGTGCTGCTGACGCAGCGCACGGCGCATCTGAAGGCCCATGCCGGGCAGATCAGCTTCCCCGGCGGCCGTGCCGAGCCCACGGATGCCGACGCGGTGGCCACCGCGCTGCGCGAGGCGCAGGAGGAGGTGGGCCTGGAGCCCGGGCGCGTGCACGTCATCGGCGCGCTGCCGGCCTACACGACCATCACGGCTTTCAGGGTCACGCCGGTGGTGGGGCTGGTCGGCATGCCCTATGAGCTGCGCATCGACCCCTTCGAGGTGGCCGAGGCCTTCGAGGTGCCGCTGGCATGGCTGATGACGCCGGCACACCACCGTCGACACCGCATCGAGCTCGACGGCGCGCCGCGACAGTTCCTTTCCATGCCCTGGACCGCTGCTGGCAGCCAGCGCGAGTACTTCATTTGGGGCGCCACGGCGGCCATGCTGCGCAATCTCTACCGTTTTCTGGCCGCCTGAAGCCGCCGCAAACAGCCGGTGGCGGCGCACCAGGACGGCGCGGCGCCATCGGTATGATCCACAACGATGAGTTTCTTCGCCGTCCTGCTGGCCCTGTTGATCGAGCAGCTCAAGCCGCTGCCTCGGGACAACCGCATTCATCATGCGCTGATCTCCTGGGTGCGCTGGACCGGGCGCAACTTCGACGCCGGGCGCGAGCATCACGCCTGGGTGGTGTGGGGCGTTACGGTGCTGGCGCCGGCGCTGCTGGCAGCGCTGCTGTACGTCGGCATCGCGCACCTGAGCATGGTGCTGGCGCTGGCCTTCGACGTGCTGGTGCTCTACCTCACTCTGGGCTTCAGGCAGTTCAGCCACTTCTTCACCGACATCCGCGACGCGCTGGACCGTGGCGATGAGCTGCAGGCGCGCCAGCTGCTGGCCGAGTGGCGCCATCTGGACACCAGCGAGCTGCCGCGCACCGAGCTGCTGCGCCATGTCATCGAGCACGCGCTGCTGGCGGCCCACCGCCACGTGTTCGGCGTGTTCTTCTGGTTCGTGCTGCTGTCCTCGCTGGGCCTGGGTCCGGCTGGCGCGGTGCTCTACCGCATGGCCGAGTTCGCCAGCCGCTACTGGGCCTTCAAGAGCCGCAGCCTGGGCGTGCCGGCCAACGAGCGGCTGATGCGGATCTCGCAGCAGCTCTTTAGCGGCATCGACCACGTGCCCGCTCGGCTCACGGCCTTCGGCTTCGCGGTGGTGGGCAACTTCGAGGAGGCGGTCAACGGCTGGCGGCGCGATGCCGGGCTGTGGCTGCACCAGAACGAGGGCATCATCCTCGCCGCCGCGGCTGGCGCGCTGGGCGTGCAGCTCGGCGGCAGCGTGGCCCCCGGCGTCACTCCCGACCGCAGCAAGACCTTCCACGTGGGCGCAGGCGGCGAGATCGAGGGCGCGCTGGGCTCCACGCCCGGGCTGCCGCCGCAGCTCGGCCACCTGCAGAGCATCGTGGGCCTGGTGTGGCGCTCGATGGTGCTGTGGCTGCTGCTGCTGGCGCTGCTGACGCTGGCGAACGTGCTCGGCTGAAGCCGCCGCGCTTCGGCCTGGGCTGAAGCTCCGGCCCGGATGAGGCGAATCCCGCCTCACCACTTCGTGCGTTCCAGCTCCTCGCGGATCTCGCCGTAGATGCGGTAGCGGCTGGCGGCGATGTCGCCGCGCTCCACCGCGGCGCGCACGCCGCAGCCCGGCTCGTGGCGGTGCGTGCAGTTGTAGAAG
>JAEYPG010000250.1 GCA_023410975.1 Pseudomonadota bacterium | reverse complement strand
GGAAAGGCAGCGGGGTGCCGGCGGCGCGCGGCGCGTCGGGGCCGGCGGAAGGAGCGTCTTCATTCATGGCGCCGATTGGACATCAGCCGGCACCGCCGCCCGGGGCGCTGCCGGAGGCGGCGGCTTCAGTCCTTGCGCACCAGCCAGTCCTTGTACTTCGCCCGCAGCGTCAGCTTGCTGAGCTTGCCCGTGGCGGTGTGCGGCAGCTCGTCGACGAAGACCACGTCGTCCGGCGTCTGCCAGTGCGCGATGCGGCCCTTGTAGAAGCTCAGCAGCTCCTCGCGCGTGACGCTGGCGCCGGCCTTGAGCTGCACCAGCAGCAGCGGGCGCTCGTCCCAGGTCGGGTGCGTGGCGGCCACCACGGCCGCCTCCTTCACGGCCGGGTGCGCCATCGCGATGCATTCCAGATCGATGGAGCTGATCCACTCGCCGCCGCTCTTGATCACGTCCTTGCTGCGGTCGGTGATCTGCATGAAGCCGTCGGGGTCCATGGTGGCCACGTCGCCGGTGGGGAACCAGGCGCCGCGGCCCTTCACGTCCACCAGCGGCGAGTCGTCCTCGTTCCAGTAGCGCTCGATCACCCAGGGCCCGCGCGCCACCAGGTGCCCGGCGTGCTCGCCGTCCCAGGGCAGCGGCTCGTGGGCGTCGTTGACCACGTCGATGTCCACGCCGTAGATGGCCTTGCCCTGCTTCTCCAGCAGGCGGTGCTTCTCGGCCGCCGGCAGCGCCGCGTGCTTGGGCTGCAGCCGCGCCAGCGAGCCCAGCGGCGACATCTCCGTCATGCCCCAGGCGTGGATCACGTGCACGCCGACCTCCTCCAGCGCGCGCATGAGCGCCGGCGGGCAGGCCGAGCCGCCGATGACGGTGCGGCGGAAGCTGGAGAACGCCAGCCCCTGGCAACGCACGTGCTCCATGAGGCCCATCCACAGCGTCGGCACGCCGGCGCTGAAGCTCACCTTCTCGCTCTCGAACAGCTCGTACAGCGAGGCGCCGTCGAGCTTCGGCCCGGGCAGCACCAGCTTGCAGCCCACCAGCGCCGCCGTGTAGGGCAGGCCCCAGGCGTTGACGTGGAACATCGGCACCACGGGCAGCACCACGTCGCTGGCGCTGCAGGCCATGGCGTCGGGCAGCGCCGCGGCGTAGGCGTGCAGCACCGTCGAGCGGTGGCTGTAGAGCGCGCCCTTGGGATGCCCGGTGGTGCCCGAGGTGTAGCAAAGGCTGGAGGCGCACTGCTCGTCGAAGGTGGGCCAGGCATAGCGGCCGTCCTCCGCCGCGAGCAGCTCCTCGTAGCACAGCAGGCCGGGCAGCGCGCTCTGGGCCGGCATGTGGGCGCGGTCGGTCATGAGCACGAAGTGCCGCACCCGCGGCAGCTGCGGCGCGAGCTGCTCGACCAGCGGCAGCAGGTTCAGGTCAAGACAGAGCACCTGGTCGTCCGCGTCATTGGCGATCCAGGCGATCTGCTGCGGGAACAGGCGCGGGTTGATGGTGTGGCACACCAGCTGCGAGCCGGAGGTGGCGTAGTAGATCTCCAGGTGGCGGTCGGTATTCCAGGCCAGGGTGCCGACGCGGTCGCCGCTCTGGCAGCCCAGGCGCTGCAGCGCCTGCGCCAGGCGCCGGGCGCGCTGCTCGACCCGCGCCCAGTTGCTGCGGTGGATGTCGCCCTCCACGCGGCGGCTGACGATCTCGGTGTCGGCGGCGTGGCGCGCCGCGTGCGTGAGCAACGAGGAGATGAGCAGCGGCATCTGCATCATCCGGCCGTACAGGGGGCTGTCCATGGGCGTGTCTCCGGCAGGGGTGGCTCAGGGTTTGCGCCATCTTCCCGGCCCGGTACGGGCGGCGGGAGCCGGTTAACCCCTGATGCCGGGTCTTGCAAAAGCGCCTCACTACACTCGCGCCAGAGGCCGACGCGCACCCGTGGCGCGGACGGACAGGAGGAGCATCGGGCGGGCTTGTCCCGGGCATTCGAGACGGCCCGGCGGCCTGGGCCCCGGCCGGGGGGTGTTCGGATGGAAGTATCCTGCTCCTCTTGACCGCTGCTCTAGGCGGCCTCGCTTCCTGAGGCCAGAGGTTCCGCGGAGATTCCCGATGAAGCACAACCCGCATCCGCACGACGATCCGCGCTACCCGGTTCGGCACAGCGACGCCGAGTGGCGCGCCAAGCTCGACCCGATGCAATACCAGGTGGCGCGCCACGCCGCCACCGAGCGTCCCTTCAGCGGCAAGTACTGGGACCATTTCGAGGACGGCGTCTACCGGTGCGTGGGCTGCGGCGCGCCGCTGTTCGACGCCCGCACCAAGTTCGATGCCGGCTGCGGCTGGCCGAGCTACTTCCAGCCCATCGAGGGCGAGATCGTCGAACGCGTGGAGGACCGCAGCCACGGCATGGTGCGCGTGGAGGTGCGCTGCAAGCGCTGCGGCACGCACCTGGGCCATGTCTTCCCCGACGGCCCGGCGCCCACCGGCGAGCGCTATTGCATCAACTCCGCGGCCATCGACTTCGAGCCGCGCCAGGAGCAGGGTTCCAAAGAATGAAGCTGCTGCTGGACTTCCTGCCGATCCTTCTCTTCTTCGGCACCTTCAAGTACACCGGCGCGCACCCGGACCAGGCCGCGGCCTTCGCCACCGAGCACTTCGGCTTCCTGGTGCTGGGCGGCACCGTGGGTGCTCAGGAAGCGCCGGTGCTGCTGGCCACGGTGGTGGTGATCCTGGCCACGCTGGCGCAGGTGGCCTGGACCGTGGCCCGCGGGCGCAAGGTGGACCTGATGCTCTGGGTCAGCCTGGCGCTGGTGGTGGTGCTGGGCGGGGCCACGATCTGGTTCCACAGCGAGACCTTCATCAAGTGGAAGCCCAGCGTGCTGTACTGGGTGATGGGCATGAGCTTGTGGCTGTCGCAACTGCTTTTCCGCAAGAACCTGCTGCGGCTGCTGCTGGGCGAGCAGCTGCAGCTGCCCGATGCGGTGTGGCAGCGGCTCAACGGCGCGTGGGTGGGCTTCTTCGGCGTGATGGGCCTGCTCAACCTCTGGGTGGCCTACACCTTCTCGACCGATGCGTGGGTCAACTTCAAGCTCTTCGGCGGCATCGGCCTGATGCTGCTGTTCACGCTGGCGCAGGGCCTGTACCTGAGCCGCTACCTGCCTGAAGAATCCGCCGCCCCCAAGGACAAAGCCCGCCCCGGAGCCTGAAGAAAATGCCCGTGACCGCCCAGGACATCGAGACCGCGCTGCGCCAGGCGCTGGCGCCGCAGCAACTGGAAGTCGTTGACGACAGCCACCACCATGCCGGGCATGCCGGCGCGGGAGAAGGCAGCCACTACACCGTGCGCATCACCAGCGAGCGCTTCGCCGGGCTGCGCCCCGTGGCGCGGCATCGCCTTGTGTATGATGCCCTCGCCTCTCTCATCCCCGCGGGCATCCATGCCCTGGCCATCCAGGCGCGCAGCCCCGCCGAATCAGACTGATTGACAACTATCGCGAGGCCGGTGTTCGAGACGAACCGGCCCTCCTGAAAGGACTCCCCATGAAAACCACCTCCTCCGCGCTGCGCGCGGCGCTGCTGTCCGCGTCCATCGCGCTGCTGAGTCCGCTGGCCGCCCAGGCCCAGAACGTTGCCATCGTCAACGGCAAGGCGGTGCCCAAGGCGCGCGTGGAGACGCTGATGCAGCAGGCCCTGCGCGGTGGCCAGCAGCAGCGCACGCCGGACCTGGAGCAGAAGGTCAAGGAAGAGGTGGTGCTGCGCGAGATCTTCATGCAGGAGGCCGAGAAGCGCGGCCTCAACGCCTCGGCTGACTTCCGCAACCAGATGGAGCTTGCGCGCCAGACGGTGCTGATCCGCGAGCTGTTCGCCGACTTCCAGAAGAAGAACCCCGTCACCGACGCCGAGGCCCAGGCCGAGTACGACAAGTTCAAGGCCCAGGCCAGCGGCACCGAATACCACGCGCGCCACATCCTGGTGGAGAAGGAAGAGGACGCCAAGGCTGCCATCGCCCAGCTCAAGGCCGGCGCGAAGTTCGAGGACCTGGCCAAGAAGATGTCCAAGGACCCGGGCTCGGCCGAGAACGGTGGCGATCTGGACTTCGCCAAGCCCGATGCCTATGTGCCCGAGTTCGGCCAGGCCATGGCCAAGCTCAAGAAGGGCGAGATCACCGAAGAGCCGGTCAAGACGCAGTTCGGCTACCACGTGATCAAGCTGGAGGACACGCGCGAGGCCGCCTTCCCCGCCTTCGAGGAAGTCAAGCCGCAGATCCAGCAGCGCCTGACCCAGATGAAGCTGCAGAGCTTCCAGGAGGAGCTGCGCAACAAGGCCAAGACGGACTTCAAATTCTCGCAGCAGTAATTCAGGCTGACTCCATGAAAAAGGTGCCCGATGGGCACCTTTTTTCTGTCCGGTCATTTTGCGGCGCAATTCCGCCGCGCTCCGGGCAAGGTTTCATTCAATGTGTTGATCCAAGCAAGACCCGCCTGCCCCAGCCAGGCGCGATGATTAACCGATGTTGTACGCGCTGCGCCGATCTTCCCGGTTCCTGCAACCGCTGCTGATGACCGGCCTGCTCATGGCGCTGCTGTGGGGCGGCATTTTCATGGACCTGCAAAGCGCCGAAGAAAACCTGCAGGCCAAGACCGAAAGCGATCTTTCCAATCTCGCACTGGCGTTTTCCAAGCAAATCGAATCGTCCATCAAGCTCATCGACCTGACGCTGGTCGATCTGCGCGACCACTGGAAAAACGATCCCGAGCGCTTCTCGGCAACAGTTCACAGCCGGCAGAGCCACCTGGAGCGGGAACTGGCTTTCCAGGTTTCCGTCATCGGTCCGGACGGTACGCTGGCATTCACCAGCCTGGAACCAGCCTCCAAGCCGTTGGATCTGAGTGACAGGGAACATTTCAAGGCCCATCAAAACCGGGGCACCGACGAGCTTTTCATCAGCAAGCCGCTGCTGGGACGGGTTTCGAAGCGGTGGTCGATCCAGTTCACGCGGCCTATCTTCGACGGCGCGGGCCATTTCGAGGGCGTGGTGGTGCTGTCGGTGGACCCGGAGTATTTCTACCAGTTCTATCGCTCCATCAACCTGCCGCCGCGCAGCAGCATCACGCTGGTGCGCCATGACGGTGAAGTGTTGTCGCGTTTCCCGGAGCCCAGCCAGGCGCTGGGGCAGAAGCTGTCCAGTGCGCCGTTCCTGGCGAGCTTCGCGCCGGATGCCGGCGTGTACACCCGCAGGAGCAAGATCGACGGCATCGAGCGCTTCTACGCCTGGCGCAAGGTCGATCGGCAGAACGCCGTGGTGGTCGTGGGGCACGCGGCACAGGAACTGGTGGCGCCCTACCACGAGCAGCGCTCCCGCCTCACGCTGGCCGGCATCGGCTTGTCCGTGCTGCTGGTGCTGGTCGCCTACCTTCGCTGGAAGTCCGCGCAGCAGCAGCAAACCGCCGCGAGAAGACTCGAGGCCAATGAGGAGCGCTGGCGCTTGGCACTGGAAGCCTCCGGCGATGGCGTCTGGGACTGGAATATCGCCAACAACCAGGTCATTTACTCAGCACGCTGGAAAACCATGTTGGGCTACGAGCCCGAAGACATCGGCATCAGCCGTGAGGAATGGAATAAGCGCGTGCATCCCGAGGACATGGCCGCCTGCCTGCATGCAATCGAGCAGCACATGATGGGCCGGGTTCCGGTTTATTTCTCAGAATTTCGCATGCAGGCCCGGGATGGCCAATGGAAATGGATCATGGACCGCGGGATGGTGATCTCGCGCAGCCCCAACGGCACGCCACTGCGCATGGTGGGCACCCACACAGACATTTCCGCGCGCAAGCAGCTCGAAGAGGAATTGAGAACTTTCGCCACCACCGATGCTCTCACCGGCTTGAGCAACCGCCGGCATTTCCTGGAAAGGCTGGAGTTGGAGCTGCAGCGTTTCCAGCGCTATACCGCCTCTAAAGCCGGCGTGCTGATGATCGACATCGATTTCTTCAAGAGAATCAACGACCATCATGGCCATGCCGTGGGCGACGCGGCCTTGAAGCATTTTTCCAACATGCTGCTGGGCAACATGCGAAAAACGGACGTGGCCGGCCGCATGGGCGGCGAAGAGTTTGCCTTGCTGCTGATCGAAATCAACCACGAACAGGCGCTGCAATTTTCCAACCGGCTGTGCTCGCGATTGCGCCACAGCCCGCTGGTGGTGGGGCCCCATCGCATCACCATGTCGGTGAGCATCGGGCTTTCGATGCTCGACCCCGCCGACACCGGATGCGAACAGGTGCTGCACCGCGCCGACCAGGCGCTGTACCAGGCCAAGCACGACGGCCGCGACCGGGTGGCGATGTACGCGCCGGCGCTGCAGGCCGCACCCGAAACCGAACCCGCCTGATTCCAGTTCTTGATTGGTACTGAAAGAAAACCCGTTCGGGCTGAGCTTGTCGAAGCCCCTGGCACAACCGGCCAACAGGCCCTTCGACAAGCTCAGGGCGAACGGTGAACTTTCACTGACGACT
>JAEYPG010000235.1 GCA_023410975.1 Pseudomonadota bacterium | reverse complement strand
AGCGTGCACCGCGTGGGCACGCTGGCCGAAGCCACCGTGCTGCACGCGGGCCGGCCCACGGTGGTCATCGTGGGCGCGGGCGCGGCGGTGCTGGATGGAATCGAAACCGCTCCTGCCGGCACGCTTGATGTAGCGCAGGTTTCAGTGGAAACCCCCAGGCCTTAAAATCATCGTTTTTCCGAATTTCGCAGCGGCCATTCCGTTTCGGCCGTGCGTTCAACCCCTCCTACTCCAAAAGTCATGACCCACGTCGTCACCGAATCGTGCATCCGCTGCAAGTACACCGACTGCGTCGATGTGTGCCCCGTGGACTGCTTCCGGGAAGGCCCGAACTTCCTGACGATCGATCCGGACGAGTGCATCGATTGCGCGGTCTGCATTCCCGAGTGCCCGGTCAACGCCATCCTGCCCGAGGAAGACGTGCCGGCCGACCAGCAGCAGTTCATTGCGCTGAACGCCCAGCTGTCCAAGCAGTGGCCCAGCATCACCAAGCGCAAGGAGCCGCTGCCCGATGCCGAGGAGTGGAAGGACCGCACCGGCAAGCTGCCGGAACTCAAGAAGTAATCCCTGACGACGATGGAACCCCAACTGAACGACGAAGTCGCCAAGACGGCGGCCGGCCACGACGGCCCGATCGAAACCGATGCCGTGATCGTGGGTGCCGGCCCCTGCGGCCTGTTCCAGGTCTTCGAGCTCGGACTGCTGGAGATCAAGTGCCACATCATCGACTCGCTGGCCTACCCTGGCGGCCAGTGCATCGAGCTCTATCCGGACAAGCCGATCTATGACATCCCGGCCGTGCCGATGTGCACCGGCAAGGAACTCACCGACAACCTGCTCAAGCAGATCGAGCCCTTCGGCGCAACCTTCCACCTGGGCCAGGAAGTCACCACGGTGCAGAAGCAGGACGACGGCCGCTTCTACGTCGAGACCAGCAAGGGCACGCGCTTCCTGACCAAGACGATCTTCATCGCCGGCGGCGTCGGCTCGTTCCAGCCGCGCACGCTCAAGGTCGAAGGGCTGGACGCCTTCAACGACAAGCAGGTCTTCTACCGGGTCAAGAACCCCGCGCAGTTCGCCGGCAAGAACCTGGTGATCGTGGGCGGTGGCGACTCCGCGCTGGACTGGGCACTGAACTTTGCGCAGGACGGCCCGAACAAGGCCGAGAGCGTCATCCTGATCCACCGCCGCGACGGCTTCCGCGCCGCGCCGGCCTCGGTGGCCAAGATGAAGGAGCTGTGCGACGAGTACGAGATGCAGTTCATCGTCGGCCAGATCACGGGCATCGACACCAGCGCCGACGGCCAGACGCTCACGGGCGTGAAGGTCACCGGCGGCGACGGCGTCACGCGCGTGGTGCCGATGGACATGCTGCTGGTGTTCTTCGGCCTGTCGCCCAAGCTCGGCCCCATCGCCGACTGGGGCCTGGCGCTGGAGCGCAAGCAGATCGTCGTGGACACCGAGAAGTTCCAGACCAGCGTGCCGGGCATCTTCGCCGTGGGCGACGTCAACACCTACCCGGGCAAGAAGAAGCTGATCCTGTCGGGCTTCCACGAGGCCGCGCTGGCCGCCTTCGGCGCCGTGCCCTACATCTTCCCGGAGAAGCGCGTGCACCTGCAGTACACGACCACCAGCCCCAAGCTGCACAAGGTGCTGGGCGTGGAAACGCCGGTGTTCGACTGAGCTTCCCCGCCAGCTCAATCCAAGAAAGGCCCGCATTGCGGGCCTTTTTCATGGGGCGCTGGCAAGCCATGGCCGCGTCGCGGGTGCGGCCGTCCGTGGCCCGAGAGCCACAGCGGTGCCGGGGGCTGCCGCGATAATCCGGGCTTCTTCGCTGGGGGTGCTGGGCCGTTCGACGGCCCGGCTGAGAGAGTCCCCTTGAACCTGATTGAGGTAATCCTCGCGCAGGGAAGCTTCCGGATGCCGCGGTCCTTGCGGCGGCCGTGCGGCCCTGTCGCGGCACTGCTGCACACCGATGGCCCATCGCACCCACCCGCGCGCCCTGTTCGCGCTGTCTCCCCTGGCCGCCGCGGCCGCCCTCACGTTCTCGCTGCCCGCGCTGGCGCAGGACGCCGCCGCGCCGGCACCCGACACGGCCACGCCGACCACCACCATCACCGTCACCGGCCGCACCCCGGCGCCAGCGGTCAGCGGCTTCGGCAACCAGCCGCTGTCCTCCACGCCGATCAGCGCGCGCGTGCTGGGCGAGGCGCAGCTGCAGGACACGGGCGCGCGCGACCTGCGCGACTTCACGCGGCTGGACGCTTCCTTCTCCGACGCCTACAACTCCGAGGGCTACTACGGCAACCTGAGCGCGCGCGGCTACGTGCTGGACAACCGTTTCAATTACCGGCGCGATGGACTGCCGATCAACGGCGAGACCGTGATCGGCCTGGAGAACAAGGCCGGCATCGAGCTGCTCAAGGGCACCAGCGGCATCCAGGCCGGCACCAGCGCGCCCGGCGGGCTGGTGAACTACACCGTGAAGCGCCCGGACCGCACGGTGCGCAGCGCATTCCTGGGCTGGCGCGAGAACGGCACCGTGACGGCCGCGGCAGACCTGTCGCAGCGCTTCGGCGAGGATGAGCGCTACGGCCTGCGCCTGAACGTCGCCGCGGAGCGGCTGCGACCGCAGACCTACAGCCTCCACGGCGAGCGCCAGCTGCTGGCCCTGGCCGGCGACGTGAAGCTCACTCGCGACACGCTGCTGGAGGTGGAGGTGGAGCACGGCCGCCAATCGCAGCCCAGCGTGCCGGGCCTGAGCATGCTCGGCCCGGTGGTGCCGGATGCGCACGCCTTTGACCCGCGCCTGAACCTCAACAACCAGCCCTGGTCGCAGCCGGTGGTGTTCAACAACAACACCGCCTCGGTGCGGCTGACGCAGAAGCTCGGTAACGGATGGAAAGCTACGGCGCATGCGATGACGCAGCGGTTGAAGACGGACGACCGGCTGGCTTATGCCTACGGTTGCCGCAAGGAGGGTCTGAGGGACCGCTACTGCAGCGACGGCAGCTTCACTCTCTACGACTTCCGCAGCGAAAACGAACATCGACGCAGTGACGCACTGGATCTGGCTCTTTCCGGCAGCGCGGCTACGGGCGGCATCGAGCACCAGCTCACTGCGGGCGTGCTATTCACGCGCTTCAAGAGCCGCTTTGGCGGCCAGGCGTACAACCGTGTGGGTTACGGCAGCGTCTATGGCACGTTGCCGCCCACAGACCCCGATCCCAGCACCTTTGACGGCAATACCAATCGCGACGAGCGCTCCACCGAACTCTATGTACGCGATGCCATTCAGCTCACCGAACGCTTGAGCGGCTGGCTGGGCCTGCGCCACACGCGAATCTCGCGCAGCAGCGCCGTCACTGACGGCTCCAGTCCCACCGACTACGACCAGTCCTTCACCACGCCTTGGGCCGCGGTGAGCTATGCCTTCGCGCCGCAGCACCTCGTCTACGCGAGTTGGGGTCAGGGCATTGAGTCCTTCGTAACGCCCAACCTGCCTGACTACACCCGTCACGGCGTGGCGCTGCCGGCAGTGAAAAGCCGCCAGACCGAGATCGGCGTCAAGGGTCGTGGTCCGCTGGATGTGCAGTGGACCCTGGCAGCCTTCGACATCGACCGCCCGGTGGTGACCGACACCGGCACCGACTACTTCGTGGACGGCAGCCAGCGCCACCGTGGCCTGGAGGCCGTGCTGGAGCGCCGCGCCGGTGCCTGGCAATTCGCTGCCAGCGCCATGGCGCTGCGCGCCCGCTACGAGGATGGCGCCGATCCCACCCGCAACGGCCAGCGCCCGCCCAACGTCCCATCGCGCACCCTGCGCCTGATGGCCGGCCACGACGTGGGCGCCCTGCCCGGCCTGAACCTGCAGGGCTGGCTGGTCTACGAGGGCGACCGCACGCTGCTGCCCGCCGCGGACAGCCCGCGCATCGGCGGCTGGGCACGCGTGGACCTGGCGGCGCGCTACACCCAGCGCCTGGACGGCAACACGCTGCTGACCTGGCGCGCCGGCGTGGACAACGCCTTCGACCGCCGCGCTTGGCGCGAGTCGCCCTACCAGTACGGCCACATCTACCTGTACCCGATGGCGCCGCGCACGCTGCGCGCCTCGGTTCAGGTGGATTTCTAAGCCCGGCCGGCCCGCGCGGCCCAGGCGCGCGCCTTCAGCGCCCCGCGCCGCGCACCACCAGGCTCACGCCCAGGGCGGTGAGCGCCATGCCCGCCA
Organism: Pseudomonadota bacterium; assembly: GCA_023410975.1. Lineage (GTDB taxonomy): Bacteria > Pseudomonadota > Gammaproteobacteria > Burkholderiales > Burkholderiaceae_C > Azohydromonas. Next base: position 5,974 of record JAEYPG010000235.1, on the reverse strand, counting down.
GCACCACGGGGCCCAGCGGCTCGCCGAAGAGCAGCCAGGCCATCACGGCGGTGCACGGCGGCACCAGGTACATCAGGCTGGTCACGCGCGTGGCTGCGCCGCGCTGGATCAGCAGGTACAGCAGCGAGCTCGCACCCAGCGTCAGCGCCAGCACCGACCACGCCAGCGCGCCGATCAGCTCCGGGTGCCAGCGCATGCTCTCGCTCTCCAGCGCAGCCAGCGGCAGCGACACCGCCAGCGCCGCGGACAGCTGTACGAAGCTGGCCGTGCGCACGTCGCAGGGCAACACGAAGCGCTTCTGGTAGAGCGTGCCCGTGGTGATGCACAGCAGCGCGCCGATGGACAGCGCCAGGTTCGGCCCCGTCACCTCGCCGGTGCCGAGCTTGCGCCACACCACCAGCAGAAGCCCCAGGAAGCCCAGCAGCAATCCAAGCCACTGGCGGGCGCTGGCGCGCGCCTCCTGGCCGCTGGTACTGACCCACAGCGCGGTGAGCACCGGCTGCAGGCCCACGATCAGCGCCACCGTGCCGGCCGGGCAGCCCGCCTTCACGGCGGCCCACACGCCGCCCAGGTAGCCCGCGTGCATCAGCACGCCCGTGACCGCCAGGTGCAGCGCCTGCGCGCCGTTGCGCGGAAAGGCCGGGCGGGTGAAGGCGATCCACAGCCCGAAGGCCAATACCGACAGCGCATAGCGCCAGCTCAGGAAGGTCAGCGGCGGCGCGTGCGGCATGCCGTAGCGCGCCACCACGAAGCCGGTGCTCCAGATCAGCACGAACACCACCGGCATGACGCGTAGCAGCGGGGTGCCGGACACCGCCGGCGTCGAGGTGTTCAACGCGCGCGGGCGCGGATCTCGGGCAGCGCCTTCTGCAGGTAATAGACCATCGACCAGATGGTCAGCACCGCGGCGGCCCAGATCAGCACCGTGCCCCAGAGGTGCGTGTCGATCACCTGCAGCAGCCGCCCGTCGTACAGGAGGAAGGGGATGGCGATCATCTGCACCGTGGTCTTGAGCTTGCCCACCATGTGCACCGCCACGCTGCGCGAGGCGCCGATCTGCGCCATCCACTCGCGCAGCGCCGAGATGGCGATCTCGCGGCCGATGATCACCAGCGCCACCAGCGCGTCGGCGCGGTCGAGCTGGACCAGGATCAGCAGCGAGGCGCAGACCAGGAACTTGTCCGCCACCGGGTCCAGGAAGGCACCGAAGGAGGACGTCTGGTTGAGCCTGCGCGCCAGCCAGCCGTCGGCCCAGTCGGTGAGCGCGAAGACGATGAACAGGACCGTGGCCACCAGGTTCTGCGTCGTGGGCCGAAGCGGCAGCTCGTACACCGCCACGATCAGCGGTATGGCCACGATGCGGGCCCAGGTCAGCAGGGTGGGCAGGTTGAAGAACATCCCGGCATTGTGCCTGCTGCGCAGCGCCCGGCCGGCCGGGCGGCCGGGCTGGCAGGCGCAAGAAAATTACTGGTCGAGAATGCGCGGCTTGAAGCGGCGGTCGTCGTTGAAGAGGAAGACCTCGCTGAACTTCCACGGCCGCGGCAGGTGCGACACGTCGCCGAAGGGCGCCGCGCGCTTGACCGCGTCGATGGCCAGCTGCACCGTGTCCTTGGCCTGCCGGGGCACGCGCTGCACGTTGATGTTGCGCACGCTGCCGTCGCGGTTGAGCTCGATCTCCAGCACCGGGATGGCCAGCAGCGGATCGGGCACGTCGCCGGTGTAGGACAGGTCCGGGTTGGCCGCCACCAGGCGCAGCGCGGCCTGGATCTTGTAGGAGGTCCAGTCCCCCGGCCGGGCCGGCTTGGGCAGCGCCGCCATGGCGCCCGGCGACGGCGGCGGTTCGAGGGCCGTGGGCGACGTGGCCGGGATGTCCGCCGGCTTCTGCGGCGAGGGCGGCGTGGTGCAGGCACCCAGGCCCAATGCGGTTGCGACAAGGGCCCACCAACGCAGTGGGCGCGGGGCTTCAGTGGAGCGCACGGTAGATCTCCTCCGCCAGATCCTTGGAAATGCCTTCGACGCTGGCGAGCTCGTCGATGCTGGCTTGGGCCACGCCGCGCACACCGCCGAAGCGCTGCAGCAGACGGGCCCGTTTCTTGGGGCCGACTCCCGGGATGTCTTCCAGCCGGCTGCCGCTGGTGCGCACGCTCGCGCGCCGCGCCCGCATGCCGGTAATGGCAAAGCGGTGCGCCTCGTCGCGGATCTGCGCCACCAGCATCAACGCAGCGGAATCCGCGCCCAGATAGACCTTGGGCCGCCCGTCGGCAAAGACGAGCTCTTCCAAACCGACCTTACGCCCCTCGCCTTTCTCGACGCCGACAATGAGCGAGAGATCCAGTCCCAGTTCCTCGAAGACTTCACGCGCCATGCTGACCTGCCCGCGGCCGCCGTCCACCAGCACCACGTCGGGCATGCGCGCGGTGCCGGCAGCCACGCCCTCGGCCAGCTTGCCGTAGCGGCGCGTGAGCACCTGGCGCATGGCGGCGTAGTCATCGCCGGGCGTGATGCCGGTGATGTTGAAGCGGCGGTACTGGGCGCTTTGCATCTGGTGGCTCTCGAACACCACGCGACTGGCCTGCGTGGCCTCGCCGGCGGTGTGGCTGATGTCGAAGCACTCGATGCGCAAAGTGTCCAGGTCCTGCACCTCCAGGCTCAATGCCTCGGCCAGGGCAAAAGTGCGCGCGCGCTGCGAGCCCTCCTGGGCCAGCAGCCGCGCCAGCGCCAGCTCCGCGCCCTGCTGCGCCATCTCCAGCCAGATGCGGCGCTGCTCGCGCGGCTGGTGCTGCGCCGCCACCTTGAAGCCGGCGTGCAGCGACAGCGCCTCGATCAGCGCCGCGTCCACCGCGTGGCTCAGCACCAGCGAGGGCGGCACGGCGCTGTCCAGGTAGTGCTGGGCGATGAAGGCCTCCAGCACGCGCACCTCCGGCGGCACGGGCGCAACGCTCGCGCCCTCCTCGCCCTCGTCCTCGGCGGCGCCGATCACGGCCCCCTCTTCCACGTGCGCCGGGAAGTGGGCGCGGTCGCCTAGGTGCCGGCCGCCGCGCACCATGGCCAGGTTCACGCAGGCACGGCCGCCCTGCACCTTCACGGCCAGGACGTCCACGTCCTTGCCGGCCGAGGAGGCGCTGTTCTCCTCCACCGACTGCTGCTGCAGCACGCGCGACAGCGCCTGGATCTGGTTGCGCAGCTCGGCCGCCTTCTCGTATTCGAAGGCCTCGGCGTGTTCCATCATCTGGCGCTGCAGCTGATCGAGCAGCTCTTGCTGCTCGCCGCGCAGGAAGCGCTCGGCGTTGAGCACGTCGCGCGCGTAGTCGTCGTCACTGATCAGCCCCACGCAGGGCGCCGTGCAGCGGCGGATCTGGTAGAGCAGGCAGGGCCGGCTGCGGTTGGCGAACACGGTGTCCTCGCAGGTGCGCAGCCGGAATACCTTCTGCAGCAGCTGGATCGACTCCTTCACCGCCCAGGCGCTCGGGTAGGGACCGAAGTAGCGGTGCTTCTTGTCCACCGCGCCGCGGTAGTAGGCCATGCGCGGGAAGCGGTGCGAGACGAGCTGCAAGTACGGGTAGCTCTTGTCGTCGCGGAAGAGGATGTTGAAGCGCGGGTTCAGCGCCTTGATGAGGTTGTTCTCCAGCAGCAGCGCCTCGGCCTCGGTGCGCACCACAGTGGTTTCCATCCGCGCGATGCGATTGACCATCACGCCGATGCGCGTGCCGCCGTGGTCCTTCTGGAAATAGCTGGAGACGCGCCGCTTGAGGTTCTTGGCCTTGCCGACGTAGAGCACGGCGCCCTGGGCGTCGAAGTAGCGGTAGACGCCCGGCAGCGCGGGCAGTTGCGCCACCTCGGCGAGCAGCGCGGCGCGGCTGGAAGCGGCCACCGCCTCGGCGTTGTCGGCGCCGCCTTCGGGTACGGCGCCGGGCGCCACGGCGGGTTCTTCGGAAGGGAGGGAGGAGCTCATGAGGGGCGTGATTCTGGGCCTTCCGATAATCGCGCCATGTTGTGGGACCTGTTCTGCCGTGTGATCGACAACCACGGTGACCTTGGTGTGGCCTGGAGACTGGCCACGGATTTGGCCGAGCGCGGCGAGCGCGCGCGGCTGTGGGTGGACGATGCCTCGGCCCTGGCGTGGATGGCGCCCGAGGGCGCCGCGGGCGTGGAAGTGCTGCCCTGGCGCGGCGAAGGCGAGTTTCCGCCGCCGGGCGAGGTGGTGGTGGAGCTCTTCGGCTGCGACCCGCCGCAGGGCTTCATCGCGGCCATGGCGGCGGCAGCCAGGCCGCCGGTCTGGATCAACCTGGAGTACCTCAGCGCCGAGGACTACGTCGAGCGCTCGCACGGCCTGCCCTCGCCGCAGTTCAGCGGTGCCGGCGCCGGGCTGACCAAGCACTTCTTCTATCCCGGCTTCACCGTCGCCACCGGCGGGCTGCTGCGCGAGCGCGACTTGGCCCGGCGCCGCGCCGCCTTCGACCGCGCCGCCTGGCTGCGGGCACAGGGCACGGGCTGGCAGCCGCACGAGCGCGTGGCGAGCCTCTTCTGCTACCGCCGGCACGCGGCGCTGTGGCACTGGCTGGCGGACCGGCCCACGCTGCTGCTGGCCACGCCCGGGGCGGCGCAGGCTGACATCGGCGAGCTGCCGCCCGGCGTGCGGCTGCACCGCCTGCCCTGGCTCACGCAGCGCGGCTACGACCACCTGCTGTGGGCCAGCGACCTGAATTTCGTGCGCGGCGAGGACTCCTTCGTGCGCGCGCAATGGGCCGGCGTCCCCTTCGTGTGGCAGATCTACGAGCAGTACGACGGCGTGCACGCAAACAAGCTCGACGCCTTCATGGACCGCTTCCTGCACGGCTGCGACGCGCATTTCAGCGCGCAGGTGCGCGCGCTGTGGCTGGCCTGGAACGGCTTCGGCGACGCGCCGCCAGCCCTGCCCGAGGCCGCGCCGTGGCACGCCGCCTGCGGGCGCTGGCGCCAAAGCCTTGAAATCCAGAACGATTTGACGGGCCAGCTCCAGGGCTTCGTGGCTGCCAAGCAGTAGAATCACGGGCTTTGCGCAACGGCCGCGTCGTGAGATGCAGCGTTCAATGCGCAGTACCAGGCAGCACCGAGCGCTCGATTCGTGCCGCCGCTCTCTTACGGAATCTCGCCATGAAACTCGCTCAGGAAATCCGCGCCGGCAACGTGATCATGCAGGGCAAGGACCCGATGGTCGTGCTCAAGACCGAATACAGCCGCGGTGGCCGCGGTGCTGCCACGGTCCGCATCAAGATGAAGAACCTGCTCAACGGCGGCGGGGCTGAAGTCGTCTTCAAGGCCGACGACAAGATGGACCAGATCATCCTGGACAAGAAGGAGTGCACGTACACGTACTTCGCCGATCCGATGTACGTGTTCATGGACGCCGAGTACAACCAGTTCGAGGTCGAGGCCGAGAACATGGGCGACGCCATCTCCTACCTGGAAGACAACATGGCGGTGGAAGTGGTGTTCTACGACGGCAAGGCCATCTCCGTGGAACTGCCCACCACCGTGGTGCGCGAGATCGAGACCGAGCCCGCCGTCAAGGGCGACACCTCCGGCAAGGTCATGAAGCCCGCCCGCCTGGTCGGCACCGGCTTCGAGATCGCCGTGCCGCTGTTCGTCGAGAACGGCGACAAGATCGAAATCGACACCCGCACGCACGAGTACCGCAAGCGCGTCTAAGACGCCGCGCGTTCCTCGCGTCAAGCGACTGGCAAGGGGCACTTCGGTGCCCCTTGTCGTTTCCGGACCCAGCTCCCTGCCCTTGCCATGAAGCGCTTCCCCGTCGTGCCGGCCCGCATCGAGTTCGATGCCCAGGGCGTGCCGCACGCGCCCGACTTCGGCGACGTCTACCACGCCCGCGCCGGTGCGCTGGCGCAGTCGCGCCACGTGTTCCTGCAGGGCAATGGGCTGCCGCAGCGCTGGCGCGGCCGGCCGCGTTTCACCATCCTGGAAACCGGCTTCGGCC